>NZ_RCOD01000045.1:0-32216 GCF_004307505.1 Pseudomonas sp. Sample_11 | reverse complement strand
TCCACGACCGTAAGGTCACCAGCACCTGAAGCTGGCGTGTCTACCAATTTCACCACCTGGGCATCATCGAAAGCGCTTGTGCGTCGTCGATGGCGCGCACTATACGGAGCGTCTTTTTAACTGTAAACCCCTGCCGCAGAAAAAACTGAATTTTTTTACCAGCGGCGTTCAAAACGGTGTCGGAGCGTCGATACAAGGCCTTGCACAGCCTTATAGAAGCGGAAATTTCCCGTTTCCCGGCGCCTATGCCAAACTAACCCGCATATAGACAAGGTGAAAACTCTCTAATGGCCGATTGGCAGTCCCTCGATCCCGAGGCCGCTCGTGAAGCGGAAAAATACGAAAACCCTATTCCCAGCCGCGAACTGATCCTGGCACACCTCGCCGATCGGGGTTCGCCTGCTGCCCGCGAGCAACTGGTCGAAGAGTTTGGTCTGACCACAGAAGACCAGATCGAGGCCCTGCGCCGCCGCTTGCGCGCCATGGAGCGCGACGCTCAACTGATCTACACCCGCCGTGGCACTTACGCGCCGGTCGACAAGCTCGACCTGATCCTCGGCCGCATCAGCGGTCACCGTGACGGTTTCGGTTTCCTGGTGCCGGACGACGGCAGTGACGACCTGTTCATGAGCCCGGCGCAAATGCGTCTGGTGTTCGATGGTGACCGTGCGCTGGCCCGGGTTTCCGGTCTCGACCGTCGTGGTCGCCGTGAAGGCGTGATCGTCGAAGTGGTGTCCCGCGCTCACGAAACCATCGTCGGTCGCTACTTCGAAGAAGGCGGCATCGGTTTCGTCGTTGCCGACAACCCGAAGATCCAGCAGGAAGTGCTGGTGACGCCGGGCCGCAACGCCAATGCGCAGATCGGTCAGTTCGTCGAAGTGAAAATCACCCACTGGCCAACGCCGCGCTTCCAGCCGCAAGGCGATGTGGTCGAAGTGGTCGGCAACTACATGGCGCCGGGCATGGAAATCGACGTTGCTCTGCGCACGTACGATATTCCGCACGTCTGGCCTGAGGCGGTTGTGAAAGAAGCCGCCAAGCTCAAGCCGGAAGTCGAAGAAAAAGACAAAGAAAAGCGCATCGACCTGCGTCATCTGCCGTTCGTCACCATCGACGGCGAAGACGCCCGCGACTTCGACGATGCGGTCTACTGCGAAGCCAAACCGGGCAAGCTGCGTCTGTTCTCCGGTGGCTGGAAGTTGTATGTGGCGATTGCCGACGTTTCCAGTTACGTGAAGATCGGCTCGGCGCTGGATAACGAAGCTCAGGTTCGCGGCAACTCGGTGTATTTCCCCGAGCGCGTGATTCCGATGCTGCCCGAGCAACTGTCCAATGGCCTGTGCTCGCTGAACCCGCAAGTCGATCGTCTGGCCATGGTTTGCGAGATGACCATCTCCAAGTCCGGCGAAATGACCGACTACTGCTTCTATGAGGCGGTGATCCATTCCCACGCTCGTCTGACCTATAACAAGGTCAGCGCGATGCTGGAAACGCCGAAGGCGACCGAAGCGCGCAAATTGCGCGGTGAGTACACCGACGTCGTGCCGCACCTCAAACAGCTCTACGCCTTGTACAAAGTATTGCTGGCTGCCCGTCACGTACGTGGCGCGATCGATTTCGAAACCCAGGAAACCCGGATCATCTTCGGCTCCGAGCGCAAGATCGCCGAAATCCGTCCGACGGTGCGCAACGATGCGCACAAGCTGATCGAAGAGTGCATGCTGGCGGCCAACGTGGCCACTGCCGAATTCCTCAAGAAGCACGAAATCCCTGCGCTGTATCGCGTTCACGCTGGTCCGCCGCCAGAGCGTCTGGAAAAACTGCGCGCGTTCCTCGGTGAGCTCGGCCTGTCCCTGCACAAAGGCAAGGACGGTCCGTCGCCGAAGGATTATCAGGCTTTGCTCGCGAGCATCAAGGATCGTCCGGATTTCCACCTGATCCAGACCGTCATGCTGCGTTCGTTGAGTCAAGCGGTGTACAGCGCTGAAAACGATGGCCACTTCGGCCTGAATTACGAAGCCTATACCCACTTCACCTCGCCGATCCGTCGTTATCCGGACCTGCTCACGCACCGCGCGATCCGCAGCGTGATCCATTCGAAACAGGACACCCCGCACGTCCGTCGTGCCGGTGCGATGACCATTCCGAAAGCGCGCATCTATCCGTACGACGAAGCGGCACTGGAGCAGCTCGGCGAGCAGTGCTCGATGAGCGAGCGCCGTGCCGACGAAGCGACCCGCGACGTGGTGAACTGGCTCAAGTGCGAGTTCATGAAGGATCGCGTCGGCGAGTCGTTCCCGGGCGTGATCACCGCTGTAACCGGGTTCGGTCTGTTCGTCGAGCTGACCGATATCTACGTCGAAGGCCTGGTGCATGTCACCGCGCTGCCGGGCGATTACTACCACTTCGATCCTGTGCATCACCGCTTGGCGGGCGAGCGCACCGGTCGCAGTTTCCGTCTTGGCGACACCGTCGAAGTGCGGGTCATGCGCGTCGACCTCGATGAGCGCAAGATCGACTTCGAGATGGCCGAGAAAACCATCAGCGCGCCGATTGGTCGCAAGAAACGTGGCACCGAAACCGCTGCGCCTGCTGCCAAGGCTGCGGAAGAAAAGGCTCCAGCGAAAACCGCCAGCCGTCGTCCGGCCAAGGAAAAGGTCGCCGAAGCCTATCGCCCGAGCGACGCCGTGGCGAAAAACGCCGAGCTGCGCAAAAGCCGTGAATTGAAGAAGGCCTTGCTGGCCGATGCGAAAAACGGTGGTAAAGCGGCGTCCGGGGGAAAGACCGGACGGTCGGCGCCTGACAGGGCGACCGACGGCAAGCCAGCCAAGCCGAGCAAACACCGTAAGGGCCCGCCAAAAGCGGGTTCCGCTCCAGCCAAAAGTGGCGGGGCGCGTAAACCGAAGGCGAAGTCATGAGTCAGTTGGAAAAAATCTACGGCGTTCATGCGGTAGAAGCGTTGCTGCGTCACCACCCAAAGCGCGTCAAGCAGATCTGGCTGGCGGAAAGCCGCAACGATCCGCGCGTGCAGACGCTGGTCGAGCTGGCCAATGAAAACCGTGTTCAGGTCGGCCAGGCCGAGCGCCGCGAAATGGACGCCTGGGTTGAAGGCGTGCACCAGGGCGTGGTCGCGGAAGTCAGCCCGAGTCAGGTCTGGGGCGAAGCGATGCTCGACGAGTTGCTTGATCGCACCGAAGGCGCGCCGCTGTTGCTGGTGCTCGACGGTGTGACCGATCCGCACAACCTCGGCGCCTGCCTGCGTTCGGCCGATGCGGCCGGTGCGCTGGCGGTGATCGTGCCGAAGGACAAGTCGGCCACGCTGACCCCGGTGGTGCGTAAAGTCGCCTGCGGCGCCGCGGAAGTGATTCCGCTGGTGGCCGTGACCAACCTGGCGCGCACTCTGGAAAAACTCCAGCAGCGCGGTTTGTGGGTAGTCGGCACCGCAGGTGAAGCCGAGGTCAGCATTTATGACCAGGACCTCACCGGCCCGACCATCCTGATCATGGGCGCCGAAGGCAAAGGCATGCGCCGCCTGACCCGCGAGCATTGCGACTATCTGGTGAATCTGCCGATGGCCGGTAGCGTCAGCAGCCTCAACGTGTCGGTCGCCACCGGCGTGTGCCTGTTCGAAGCCCAGCGCCAGCGCGGTGCGAAGGCCAAGGCCAGCGCTTCGCGCAAGCTATAAGCTGCAAGCTGCAAGCCTCAAGTCAAAAGCGGTCCGCTTGCAGCTTGAGGCTTGTAGCTCATAGCTGCTGTTCAAATAATCACCAATTGCCTTGCGCCCCCGCAGTCCCTTCTCTACAATTGCGCCCCTTGCTGTGACGGCAGGCACGCATGTGCCCCGCGCCAGCAAGTCCATAAGTGTCATTCACTCCTTGTCTGACCGTTTTTGAGCGGCAGGCTACAACCCGTAAGGAGCATTCATGCGTCATTACGAAATCATCTTTCTGGTCCACCCGGATCAGAGCGAGCAAGTCGGCGGCATGGTTGAGCGTTACACCAAGCTGATCGAAGAAGACGGCGGCAAAATCCACCGTCTGGAAGACTGGGGCCGTCGTCAACTGGCCTACGCAATCAACAATGTTCACAAGGCTCACTACGTGATGCTGAACGTTGAGTGCACTGGCAAGGCCCTGGCCGAGCTGGAAGACAACTTCCGCTACAACGATGCAGTGATCCGTAACCTGGTCATCCGTCGCGACGAAGCCGTTACCGGCCAGTCCGAGATGCTCAAGGCTGAAGAAAACCGCAGTGAGCGCCGTGAGCGTCGCGACCGTCCTGAGCACGAAGGCGCCGAAGGCACCGACAGTGATGACAGCGACAACAGCGATAACGCTGACGAGTAATCCACGGACCTTATTAAGGAGCCTATCAAATGGCACGTTTCTTCCGTCGTCGTAAATTCTGCCGCTTCACCGCTGAAGACGTGAAAGAGATCGACTACAAAGATCTCAACACTCTGAAAGCTTACGTATCCGAGACCGGCAAAATCGTTCCAAGCCGCATCACCGGTACCAAAGCTCGTTATCAGCGTCAGCTGGCCACCGCTATCAAGCGCGCCCGCTTCCTGGCCCTGCTGGCCTACACCGACAGCCACGGCCGCTGAGACCGGGCAGTCGACAAGTAGCAAAGGATTGAATGCATGCGCGCCTTAGCTGAGTTCATCATGCGAGGCCGAATGCAGGCCACTCTCGTGGTGGCCGGATGTGCAACATTGCCGTTGTTGTATTGGTTGGGTGCTGCCGCCGGGAGCCTTGTGCTGCTGCGGCGCGGATTGACGGACGCCCTTGGCGTTCTGTCGCTGGGACTGCTGCCGGCCTTGATCTGGTGGCTGTATGCCGACGACCCACGGGCACTTCTGGTGCTGCTGGGGTCTTCGGGGCTTGCGTTGGTTTTGCGCGCAAGCGAATCCTGGGTCCGCACGCTGCTGGTCAGCGTAGTGATCGGAGTGGTGTTTTCAGTGGTGCTCGGGGTCGCGTTTGCGGCCCAGATCGAGATGCTTGCACAGGCCCTTATAAAGGTCATGCCGGCACTTCTCGGTGAGACCTACAAGCAATTGTCGGTCGATGAGCAAGCGCGTTTCGCGTCCCTGATTGCACCGGTCCTGACCGGACTGATTGCGGCCTTGTTGCAGATCGTCAGCGTGCTGAGCCTGATTGTCGGGCGGCATTGGCAGGCGTTGTTGTACAACCCGGGTGGTTTCGGTCGCGAGTTTCGCGCCATCCGCATCCCGCTGGGGCCGGCGATGTTACTGCTGGCGTTGATGCTTCTGGGCCCGAATCTCGGTGCACAGATGGCCATGTTGACGCCGTTGTGCAGTGTACCGCTGGTGTTCGCCGGGCTGGCCCTGATTCACGGGCTGGTCGGGCAGAAGCGACTGGCCGGTTTCTGGCTGGTGGGGTTGTACGTCACGCTGCTGTTGTTCATGCAGCTGATCTATCCGTTGCTCGTGGTTCTGGCCATTGTCGACAGCCTGATTGATTTTCGCGGTCGTCACGTGTCGAAAGACACCGACAGCGCGAACGGTGAAGGTTAAAAGTTAGAGGATTTTCACATGCAACTGATCCTTCTGGAAAAAATCGCCAACCTGGGCAACCTGGGCGACAAAGTAAACGTTAAGGCCGGTTACGGCCGTAACTACCTGCTGCCTTTCGGCAAGGCTACCGCTGCGACCGCTGCCAACCTGGCTGCGTTCGAAGAGCGTCGCGCCGAGCTGGAAAAAGCCGCCGCAGACCGTAAGGCATCGGCTGAAAGCCGTGCTGCCCAACTGGCCGAGCTGGAAGTGACCATCACTGCCACCGCTGGCGACGAAGGCAAGCTGTTCGGTTCGATCGGTACTCACGACATCGCTGACGCACTGACCGCCTCCGGCGTTGAAGTGCAGAAGAGCGAAGTTCGTCTGCCGAACGGCACCATCCGCAACGTGGGTGAATTCGACGTGGCCGTGCACCTGCACGCCGAAGTTGAAGCCACCGTACGCGTTGTCGTGGTAGCAGCTTAAGCAACACGGATCGGCTGGCGGCTTGTCCGTCAGACGGTTAACATCGGGCACGATCCTGTTTACAGGTCGTGCCCTTTGTCTTTCTGAATTCCCTGCTTTTCACTAATACTCAAGTGGCCATGAACGATATCTCCGCTCCCGAGCAATACGATCTGCAAACCGCTGCCCTGAAGGTGCCGCCGCATTCCATCGAGGCTGAACAGGCCGTACTCGGTGGTCTGATGCTGGACAACAACGCCTGGGAACGCGTGCTTGATCAAGTCTCCGATGGCGATTTCTATCGACATGACCACCGTCTGATTTTCCGCGCGATCGCCAAACTGGCCGATCAGAACTCGCCGATCGACGTCGTGACCCTTGCCGAACAACTGGACAAGGAAGGCCAGACGTCGCAAGTCGGCGGCCTCGGCTATCTTGGCGAACTGGCAAAAAACACCCCGTCCGTCGCCAACATCAAGGCCTATGCGCAGATCGTCCGCCAGCGTGCGACGTTGCGCCAACTGATCGGCATCAGCACCGAGATTGCCGACAGCGCCTTCAACCCGGAAGGTCGCACCGCTGAAGAAATCCTCGACGAAGCCGAACGGCAGATCTTCCAGATCGCCGAAGCGCGGCCCAAGACCGGCGGCCCGGTCGGGGTCAATGAGCTGCTGACCAAGGCCATCGATCGCATCGACACGTTGTTCAACACCGCCGACGCGATCACCGGTCTGTCTACGGGTTACACCGACCTCGATGAGAAGACCAGCGGCTTGCAGCCGTCCGACCTGATCATTGTCGCCGGCCGACCGTCGATGGGTAAGACCACCTTCGCGATGAACCTGGTGGAAAACGCCGTGTTGCGCAGCGAGAAGGCTGTCCTGGTTTACTCCCTCGAGATGCCAGGCGAATCGCTGATCATGCGTATGCTGTCTTCGCTCGGCCGAATCGATCAGACCAAGGTGCGTTCCGGCCAACTCGAAGACGACGACTGGCCGCGCCTGACATCGGCGGTCAATCTGCTCAACGACCGCAAACTGTTCATCGATGACACCGCCGGCATCAGCCCGTCGGAAATGCGCGCGCGCACTCGTCGTCTGGTGCGTGAGCACGGCGATGTCGGCCTGATCATGATCGACTACCTGCAACTGATGCAGATTCCCGGGTCCAGCGGTGACAACCGCACCAACGAGATTTCCGAGATCTCGCGATCCCTGAAAGCCCTGGCCAAGGAATTCAACTGCCCAGTAGTCGCCTTGTCGCAGCTCAACCGTTCCCTCGAACAGCGCCCGAACAAACGCCCGGTGAACTCCGACTTGCGGGAATCCGGAGCGATCGAGCAGGACGCCGACGTGATCATGTTCGTTTACCGCGACGAGGTGTATCACCCGGAAACCGAGCACAAGGGCATCGCCGAAATCATCATCGGCAAGCAGCGTAACGGCCCGATCGGTTTCATTCGGCTGGCGTTCATCGGTAAATACACGCGCTTCGAAAACCTCGCACCTGGCAGTTACAACTTCGACGACGACGAATGACAGCAGGCCGGATCATCCGGCTGCTGTCGTGGCCTGCTTCAATCGGCCGAAACTGCCGTCTCGCTGCTGGCAGGCTTTTCAACTGCCTCACCGAGGCGAATTTCCTCGCGCGTCAGTGACTGGATCAGCGTCGCTTCGCTAATGGCCAACTGTGCAGTGACGTCATTGGTTTGCGCGTCGTATTCGGCCCGGGTCAGTACTTTTTTCGCGAATTGCTCGTCCAGTGCCGCCTGTCTCTGTTGATAAGGCTGACGTGCGGCGTCGAACCGGGACGGATATTTGTGCGTGATGAAGTCCTGCCAGAATTCCATCGACACCAGAGCCTGAAACTCTTCGGGGGAGCCGTTCAAGGCGATGACTTTGCGGTAGGCGAGCTCCAGCATGGGCGGTGTGACGCCGGCCATGCCGATAAAGGACAGGGTCTGCGGCTGAAACGGCAACTGCAGCCGATCCTTGAGGCCAAAGCGGTAGGCCATGGTCATTTCATGCGGGTCGCTCAGGCGCAGGCGCTGGGTATTGCGCTCACGCGCTGGAGCCTGTGGATCGTTGGCGATTGTCCTGCTCGCAGCGATATCTGCTGCGGCCAGTTCATCGACCTGCCTTAGCCTGAACAGACTTCTGGACAGATCCACCAGGCGAGTGCCATCCCCGTCTTGCCTTGCCTGCACTCTGGCTGTATGCGTCATGGTCAGCACTTGCAGGTCAGTAAACGTGGCGGCGGCAAGGTCAGTGCAGCCGGCTTCGCAGGCGCGATCGAAAACATCTCTGCGCAGAGCGCGTGATTGCACGTTGTTCTCGCTGATGGCATCGACCACGTCCCAGACCTGCCGACGGAAATCGGCGTGGTGGCCGAGTCTGGAAATGATGTTGAAAAAGCCATCCGAGCCGTCCTGTGCTTTCAGTCTGTCCAGCTGCGCGGTGCGTTTCGTCGCCTCGGTTGCCGTCATACCGACGGTCAACTGCGGATAGGCCGACGCCGCGTTCATTAGCGCCGGCTGTGGGCGGGCTGCCGGGGCAGAAGTGGTCAGCAGGTTCAGAGGATTGTAAAGCGATGTTGCGGAGTGGCGCAGCCGCTCACTGTAGCCGGCCAGGCGTTCTCGAGTGTATTCGTTCAGGGGGTTATCGCTTATCTGAGTGCCGCTGTTGACCTGAATCGAATGCCTCAGGCGATCCGCTGCCGGTGCGACGACAAAGCTGGGCAGGTTCGTGATCCGGTTGTTGTTCAGAACTATCCTGCCCAACAGGGGCTGATCGAACAGTCCGGCTGGCCAGCTTCCGATGCCGGTGTTTGACATGTCGACTTCGCGGATATCAGTGATCGCGCTGAAATCCGGGCTCACGTTCAAGTGCGGGTTGTCGTGTATCCACAAGGCCCTCAAGGTCGTTCTTCCGGCCAGTATCTGCGCTGTCTCGGCGGTCAGTTCGAGTTGATTCCCCTGCAGGAACAGACGGGTCATCCCGTGCATTTCGCCGATGGCCGGCGGGAGATCCCTGAGACGATTGTTGGCCATGTTCAGCCAGCGCAAATGGCGGAAGCGGGTCAGAAAACCTTCCGGGGATTCGGTGAGATTCATGTTGTTGAGTTTGAGCGAGCCGACATGGCTGAAGTCGGTGTTCAGATCCGGCAGGGTCGGCAACGTGAGGCCGCTCAAATCCAGTTCCAGACCTATCGGCGTGCCGTCGAAGGCGTGTTTCTGCGGCGTTTCACGTCGCCAGCAACTGATGATCCGATCCCGTGCCTCGATGCGCTCATTGCGGGTTTGGGTGTTGATCTGCAACTGATTGACGCGGATATAGCGCAGAGGATTGCTGCCTCCCGAAAACACCCAGTTATCCAGCTGGTTTTTCAACACGGCGAAATCCTGCTCGAGCTCCAACAGCCTGGTCGCGACAGTGGCCTTGTCATGGTTCCAGATAAACTCCCGGCATTCCTTGATGCCTTTGCTCGGAAACAGTTTTCGGTAGCGCTGCGCGCGCGAGTTCTCACTGTCGAATACAGCGGGGTGGGCCGGAGTCATCAACTGCGGATGCAGTTCGTTGAGTTTTCGCCAGTAGCGATCGAACTTCCTCCAGTAAGGCGAAGGGAAGTCATTGCCTTCAAGCAGCGTGTGGTTGTTGATTCGCGCGACCACGGCCAATTGATCGGCTGGCGGGTTGATGTGTGCGTCGGGAACTTCGCGCAGTTGATTGTTGCTGAGGTCGAGGCCGGTCAAGGTGATCTTGTCAGCCAGGCCGATGGGCCACTCACTGATGCCGGTGTTCTTCAGGCCCAGTGTCTGCAGCCCGGACATCGCACTGAAATCGGGCAGCATCTGGAGTGGGTTGTTCGACAGGTCGATGCTGACCAACTGATGCAATGCACTCAATGCACCAGCGCTGTTCTCATCGAGTTTTATCTGGTTTGAGGTCAGATTCAGGTGGGTGAGCCGGCTCATCGCGCTGATCTCTGCGGGCAATTTTTCCAGATCACAATGGCTGATCGTCAAATTCTCCAGATTCGGCAACCGCGACAGGAACGTGTCGGCAGTGTCGGACCAGACGACGCTATCAAGAGTGAGCAACGTCAACCGACTGAAGTCGGCAGTCAGTGGTGGTAGCGGTCCTTTCAGTGGTGGCAGCGCAAGGTGCGGCGATTGCTGGAGCCAGCAGTCCTTGATGATCCGGGCAATGTGTTCTGCCCGAGCCTTTTCCCGGCCGGCCACGCTGGATGTTCCCGGCTGGCTGTCGGCGACGTAGGCCAGCAGTTGCGCATCGAGCGCCTTGAACTCTGCGAAACGCTGGCTGATCGTGGCTTCTGCACTGTCCCCCAGGCCAATCAGGTATTCCCGGGCGGTTTGTGGCGTTTTGTCCGGATACATCTGCACCAGCATGGCGACTTCAGGGATGTCGCCATCAATCCGGAATGCACCTGTGCGTGCGCTGGTGATGAGTGCCGGATATTCCGCCGTAACCCGCTGCCAGTAGACTTCCAGCCGCCGCCAATAGCCGCTGGCAAAGGGGTTGCCTTCGATCAGGGTGATGCGGTTGATGTTGGCTATGGCGAGCAATTGATCACTCGCCGGGCTGATGACTGTCTGCGGAATTTCACGCAATCGGTTATTGCGCAAATCGAGCGACTCCATCGCCAACTGATGCTGCAATCCGGTTGGCCAGTCATCCAGTTGTGCATTGCGCAGACCCACGGATTTGAGCTCAAGCATGCCGCTGAAATCCGGGGCCTTGCCCAGCGGGTTGTCCGACAGGTCGAGTTTTTCCAGTTGGCTGAGCGAAGCCAGCTCGCTGGCGGTCTGGTCGCTCAGTTCAATGTGGTTCGCTCGCAGGTCCAACTCCTTGAGGGCTGGCATTTGCGCAAGGTTCGCCGGCGGCCTGGCGAGCGCCGAGGCATTGATTTTCAGACGCTCCAGGGCAGTGAACCCCTTGAGGAAGTTTTCGCCCCCCTCCGACCAGGCGACCGCCTGCAAGTGCAGCGTGCGGACATGGCTGAAATCTGCGGACAGCGGAACAATGCCTGCGTCGCCAAGATCCAGTTGCAACGTTGTTCCTGTCTGACGTTTCCAGCAGCGCTTGATCTCTTGCGCGGCGCGCTCCACCGAGGGATTGGTCGCCCCGCCGGCCAGCTCACTGGTTTTCAACCAGGTCGCGAGCTCCAGCTTCAGGGTCTTGTATTCATTCTCGAGGCGCGTCAAAAAGCTTGGTACATCGTCACCCTGGGTGCGCAACAGCGTGCGGATTTGCTCGCTGTCCAGAGATGGATAGAGTTTTCGCAGTCGCGACTGGGGCGTTCGCAGTCGATTGACCGCGGCATTGAGCCGCTCGCGCAGCCCCGGTGAAGCAGGTTGGTCGGCACTGCCGCGCTGCATCCCGCCGGCCCCGCCGACCACGATGCCCTGCCAGCCCTGATCGGCATCGAACACGACAGGCTCTGATCTGCCCGGGCGCGTAGCGCTGTAGATGTTGTCGACGTCAGCGGCGACAGGATCTTCAGGGCGGACGATGCGCATCACCTCGGTCAGAGGCGTCGAAGCATCGTGATCGTGCAAGACCTGATAGCTGTGATTGTCGATCACTGCGTAGAGTTTGCCGTCATGGCGGTACAGCCCATCGCTGTCGCGTGAGCTATGACTGAAGTCGAACGGCGTGCGAAACGCTTGCAGGCGTGTCACCGATAAAGCGAAGGTGCTCGGCGGCGAGAACTCCAGCGCATGCCACCTGCCACTCTCCGGATCGTGCAGCATCAGCGGTCCGGAGGGCTTCGATTCGCTCGCCAGCCCGGCGCGCCAGAGGCCGCTCGGCGAATCCTTGCTCACCTGCACGAAACCGCCGTCGGCCATTTCCACGTAGTGACGACCCTTGAATGTCCTCAGGCCTTCGGCGTCGGCGTCAGGCAAGCCGGTTGCGACAGCGAGGCGGTAATGCTCGACGGGGTGGCCTGTGTTGACCACGGTTTGCAGCGCTGATGCAGCCGCATGCACTGTGACATTCGGCGCCGGGATGATCGCATCAGGATCGTTGCTGTCCGTGCGCCGGTTCGCGCGGATTGGCGGGCTGCTCAACGCGGTTGGGTCAAGACTGGGGCGCGGCGTGAGGAGGGGACGCTGCGGGATGGCATCGGCGGATGTATCCGGTCGAAGATGAAAATTACCGGGGGGACTAACTGGGTGCGGCGTTTTGCTGCGCATGTCTTACGTTCCTTGTAGTGATTGAGCGGTCGCGTCCGCAACGGACGCTGCCGGCCGGTTCGGCGTCATGCCTGATGATGTGTCTCGGGATGGAAAGAGGTGGCGGCGAGGTCGAAAATTTTCTGCGCTGCGTGGCCATCGAGGGCAGCGCGCCAGATCGGTTTGTGTGGCCGCTGCGCCCGTTCTTCCCGGCGCTGCGAACGCACACCCATGCGGCTTTGCTCAAGGGTTTTCAGGTGCCCGCCGGAAACATTGAAGTTCAGATCGGGCGTATCCGGTTTCGCGTAATGAAAGTGCGCGTGCCAGAGGGGGTCGTAGGTGTGCGCATCCGTCAGTAGATAGACGTCGATAAAGTCTCGATTGTGTCCCTTGCCGCGTTTCAACCGGGTCTCGATTTTCTGCGCACGCACTTCGCCCTTGTCGATCAGATACAACAATCGGTCGGGGCTCAGAAAATGTTTATCCTTGTAGATCCGGACACGAATGTTTTCGCCCTCGCTGCGCAGGCGTTCACTGGTGTCCTGCAGGCGTTGGATCAGCGCATCTGTTTCGCCATCGGTGGACTCCTGTCGCCGAAGCTGGAGTGCGATCTCATCCATTGCCCCGGCCTTGCGCTCAAGCATCTCGACAATGTTGTCCGGATGGTTTTTGCGCGACTCTTCGCGCCGGGCTTCGCGCACATGTGCGTCGGTTTGCTCAAGGTGCTGATTGGCTCTGAGAGTCAGGTCGGGCAGGTTTGTGTCCTGCGTTGCGCGGACGGGGTGCCACTCACCAGCCCTTTGTTCATAGGTCTGCACTGGCTGTTGCGGGTCGTGCAGACTGCGTACATCGATGACTTCTTCGTTGTGCGCGGTACGTCGGGACTCGCCGACATGGATCTTGTAAATACCGTGTTTCTTTGCCTTGAAAATGCGCTTGGGTGGCGGTTGGAAGCCGGATCTGTCCTGCTCCGGAACATACTCGAAATCAATGGCCTGATCGTTGATCGGCAGCGCCGGAAGATCAGGCTGGCGTTGATATTGGAACAGGCGATGAGTCAGCGTCTCTTCGAATATTTTCAGCTCGGCAGTGATAGCCGTGCGTGACGTTGCGTGCTGCTCATCGGGTGTCAGATCCAGGCGCTCGTACCAGTAGCGAAGGGCTGTGCATTCCTGGAGCAGATCACGCAATATCGCAGGGTGCGAAGTCTCCGGAATTTTACCCAGCGCTCCATACACGAAAGTTACCTGACCAAATCTGGTCGCCAGTTCGGAGGCCTGAGGGTAGTTTCCGCCTGATTGATGGTCGTCCAGCATCAGGCTTTTGGCCAATACCCACGAAGCCACGACGTCGTGAGTGTCCATTGGTGTCAGAGCGTATGCACTGAATTCGTCCGGCGCGACCCGCCATGTGTTCACCAGATTGTCGGCAATGTGCTGGCGCTCTCGCATATGGCCGAGAATTTTCCCCAGGCGTTGACTGTTCGCGGGAGCCTGTCGATGTCGATCAATGGCCCTCCCAGCGCATGGCGGGTCAAGCCGCATTCGACCAATTGATCGTAAAAGCTCATTTGGATCTTGTGCATCGCAATCATTTTTTTGTCGTAGTCTTCCTTCTTTATGAAGTGCCGGACCGCGGGTTTTTGCTGTTTATGGAATTTTATTGCTTTTGCAAGGGACCTCAGCGCCTGGTGGCTGTGTAATTCACGATCAAGCAGCGCCATCGTTTCGCGCTTGACTGCATCTGAGCGCTCGCCCCCCGCTTCCCTGATGCTGCGCCACACCTCCTTCAGGTGTTCACTTTTAGCGGTGTCCTGCTCGATTCGCTTGTTGAAGTGGCCAAGTCTGATTCCGACTTCCACCCGCTGCCATAGCTCCGAGGGCGCCACTCCTGTCGCTCTCTGCATCCCGGCTGCCCCCGTTACACTGGTCCCTCGCCAGCCGTAGCGAGCGTCGAAAATGATCGGTTCCGACCTGCCTGGACGGGATGCGACGTAAACATTCGTGGCATCGCTGGCGATGGGATCGTCGGGGCGAACGATGCGCATGACCGCCCTCTGCGGCGCTGATGCATCAAGATCATGCAGGACCTGATAGGCCTGATTCTCGATCTGCACATAGAGTTTGCCGTTGAAGCGCAACAGTCCATCGCCGTCCGGCTCGGCCGTGCTGAAATCCAGATCGGTGCGAAACGCCTCGAGCCGGCTCTGGGATAGCGGGTAGGTCGATGGCGCCCAGGTATCGACGGGTTGCCAGAGACGGCTCTCGGCATCGAACTGCAACAGCGGACCGGACGGGTGCAATTCGCTGGGCAATTTCGCCCGGTAAAGACCGCTGGCGGGGTCCAGACCGACCTGCACGGTGCCACCCTCAGGCACTTGGACATACTGACGCCCCTTAAGCGTCGAAATGCCTTCGGCATTGGCTGACGGCAACACGACCAGCGAAGTGATCCAGTAATCTCCCAAGGGCCGCTCATGCACAACTGCAGCCGATTCGGCGGCCGCTGTCGTGCTGACCGTTGCCCGCGCAGGCACGGAGGTAATGCGGTTGAGCCCGTGATCAATCGATGTCGATACCGTTGTGAGAGTCGGGCGTGTAGGAATTCTGTGCCCCGGTCCGCCATCGGAAAGCGCCGTGAAACCAGGCCGGGTGATCGAATAATCGGGTCGCGGGTTATGAACCGAGACGGTCGTGATGCCTCTGGTTGGCGGTTTGGGTGCCATTGCCTGTCTTCCTTTGCGTTTAATGCCCCGCTGCTCTTGGGAGTGCGACGGGCGGGCGGCTTCCTTGCCGTTTCGTGCGTCGTGCGTTCAACAAAAACGCGTAATGTGTGGCGGGTTGGCGGCGCGAGAGCAGCGCACAGAGAAACCGACCACCGTCGTCGGAATTGGTCAAAATTTGTGCTATATTCCGCGCCCGCGATTTTTCACTTCAACACCGGTCGTCGACATGCAAGCAGCCAAGCCGTTATTTGACTATCCAAAATATTGGGCCGAATGTTTCGGGCCAGCGCCATTCCTGCCGATGAGCAGGGAGGAGATGGATCAGCTCGGCTGGGATTCGTGCGACATCATCATTGTTACCGGTGATGCCTACGTCGATCATCCGTCGTTCGGCATGGCGATCATCGGCCGGCTGCTGGAGTCGCAAGGCTTCCGCGTCGGGATCATCGCGCAGCCGAACTGGCAGTCCAAAGACGACTTCATGAAGCTCGGCGAGCCGAACCTGTTCTTCGGCGTCGCGGCGGGCAACATGGACTCGATGATCAACCGCTACACCGCGGACAAGAAAATCCGTTCCGATGACGCGTACACCCCCGGCGGCATGGCCGGCAAGCGTCCGGATCGCGCCAGCCTGGTTTACAGCCAGCGCTGCAAGGAAGCCTACAAGCACGTGCCGATCGTGCTCGGCGGCATCGAAGCCTCGCTGCGCCGCATCGCCCACTACGACTATTGGCAGGATCGCGTGCGCAACTCGATCCTGATCGACGCCAGCGCCGACATTCTGCTGTACGGCAACGCCGAGCGCGCGATTGTCGAAGTTGCCCAGCGTCTGTCGTGGGGCCACAAGATCGAAGACATCACCGATGTGCGCGGCACCGCGTTCATCCGTCGCGACACGCCGCAGGGCTGGTACGAAGTCGACTCGACGCGCATCGACCGTCCTGGCAAGGTCGACAAGATCATCAACCCGTACGTGAATACCCAGGACACTCAGGCCTGCGCCATCGAGCAGGAAAAAGGCCCGGTCGAAGATCCGCAGGAAGCCAAGGTCGTGCAGATCCTGGCCAGCCCGCGCATGACCCGCGACAAGACCGTGATCCGCCTGCCGTCGATGGAGAAGGTGCGTAACGACCCGGTGCTGTACGCCCACGCCAACCGCG
Source organism: Pseudomonas sp. Sample_11 (assembly GCF_004307505.1). Lineage (NCBI taxonomy): Bacteria > Pseudomonadati > Pseudomonadota > Gammaproteobacteria > Pseudomonadales > Pseudomonadaceae > Pseudomonas > Pseudomonas sp. Sample_11. The sequence continues at coordinate 16,155 of NZ_RCOD01000045.1, read as the reverse complement.
TGTTGCACCTGGAAACCAACCCGGGCAACGCCCGTGCGCTGGTGCAGAAGCATGGCGAGCTCGATGTCTGGTTCAACCCGCCGCCGATTCCGATGACCACTGAAGAAATGGACTACGTGTTCGGCATGCCTTACGCCCGTGTGCCGCACCCGGCGTACGGCAAGGAGAAGATCCCGGCGTACGACATGATCCGTTTCTCGGTGAACATCATGCGTGGCTGCTTTGGTGGCTGCACCTTCTGCTCGATCACCGAGCACGAAGGGCGGATCATCCAGAACCGTTCCGAAGAGTCGATCATTCGCGAAATCGAAGAGATCCGCGACAAGGTGCCGGGTTTCACCGGGGTCATTTCCGACCTCGGCGGCCCGACTGCGAACATGTACCGCATCGCCTGCAAGAGCCCGGAAATCGAATCCGCCTGCCGCAAGCCGTCGTGCGTGTTCCCCGGTATCTGCCCGAACCTGAACACCGACCACTCTTCGCTGATTCAGCTGTATCGCAGCGCCCGTGCCCTGCCGGGTGTAAAGAAGATTCTGATCGCTTCCGGCCTGCGCTACGACCTCGCCGTCGAGTCGCCGGAGTACGTCAAGGAGCTGGTGACCCACCACGTCGGCGGTTACCTGAAGATCGCCCCGGAGCACACCGAGGAAGGTCCGCTCAACCAGATGATGAAACCGGGCATCGGCAGCTATGACAAGTTCAAGCGCATGTTCGAGAAGTACACCAAGGAAGCGGGCAAGGAGCAGTACCTGATTCCGTACTTCATCGCCGCCCACCCGGGCACCACCGACGAAGACATGATGAACCTCGCTCTGTGGCTCAAGGGTAATGGCTTCCGCGCCGACCAGGTGCAGGCGTTCTACCCGTCGCCGATGGCCACCGCTACGGCGATGTACCACTCGGGCAAGAACCCGCTGCGCAAGGTGACGTACAAGAGCGACGGCGTGACCATCGTCAAGAGCGAAGATCAGCGTCGTCTGCACAAGGCATTCTTGCGTTATCACGACCCGAAAGGCTGGCCGATGCTGCGTGAAGCGCTGATCCGCATGGGCCGCGCCGATCTGATCGGCCCGGGCAAGGATCAACTGATCCCGGCGCATCAGCCGGCCACCGACAGCTACCAGAGCGCCCGTCGCAAGAACTCGACGCCGGCCGGCAGCCACAAGGTCGCCAAAGAGAAGACCACCAAGATTCTCACCCAGCACACCGGTCTGCCGCCGCGTGCCAGTGATGGCGGTAATCCGTGGGACAAGCGTGAACAGGCCAAGGCTGCGGCATTCGCCCGCAACCAGCAGGCGGCCAAGGAACGCAAGGATGCGGCGAAAGGCAAAGGGCCGAAGCCGACACGCAAGCCGGTCGTGCCGCGCTAAACACTGCTTGAGCTGAACAGAACGCCAACCTTCGGGTTGGCGTTTTGCTGATCGTTCCCACGCTCCGCGCGGGAATGCCTCTCGGGACGCTCCGCGTTCCATTCGTTACTCGTAGTATTGTCGAACATGGTTGTGGCGCGGAGCGTCACGGGCTGCATTCCCACGCAGAGCGTGGGAACGATCAAGTTGTTGCCGCTGGCCTCTTCGCGATCACACACAGCAAGAATCAGCGTCCGCAACATTTGCGTGCAACTGAGCCAAACCATTTCCTCGCATCGCCCGGTTTTGGTGCTGTACTGCCTTGAGCATTTCGCGAAAGCGCGCAAGCCTGTGCATGGCATAAGTCTTGCGCGCTTTCCCATACGCCCAAGGCTCGCAGGAGGCACGCCGTGTCGATTCATGTCGCATTGCATCACGTCACGCATTATCGCTACGACCGCGCTGTCGAACTCGGCCCGCAGATCGTCCGCCTGCGCCCGGCGCCCCACAGCCGCACGCGAATTCTTTCCTATGCGCTGAAAGTCTCGCCCGAGCAGCATTTCATCAACTGGCAGCAAGACCCCCAGGGCAATTACCTGGCACGCCTGGTGTTCCCGGAAAAAACCGCAGAGCTGCGCATCGAAGTCGATCTGGTCGCGGAAATGGCGGTGTTCAATCCCTTCGACTTCTTCCTCGAACCGTACGCCGAGCGAATCCCCTTCAGCTACGCCGCCGACGAGCGCAAGGAGCTGGCGCCGTACCTCGAAACCCTGCCGCTGACGCCAACGTTCAAGGCTTACCTGGACAGCATCGACCGCACGCCACTGCCGGCGGTGGATTTTCTGGTGGCGCTCAATCAGCGCCTCAGCGAAGACATCGGCTACCTGATCCGCATGGAGCCCGGCGTGCAGACTCCGGAGCACACACTGCAACACGCCTCCGGTTCCTGCCGTGATTCGGCATGGTTGCTGGTGCAGCTGTTGCGCAATCTCGGTCTGGCGGCGCGGTTTGTTTCCGGCTACCTGATTCAACTGACCGCCGACGTGAAAAGCCTCGACGGCCCGTCCGGCACCGAAGTCGACTTCACCGACCTGCACGCCTGGTGCGAGGTGTATCTGCCGGGTGCCGGCTGGATCGGCCTCGACGCCACGTCCGGGTTGTTCGCCGGGGAAGGGCATATCCCGCTGGCGTGCAGTCCCGATCCGTCCTCGGCGGCGCCGATCAGTGGTCTGGTCGAACCTTGCGAGACACAGTTCAGCCACGAAATGTCGGTCGAGCGAATCTGGGAAGCGCCACGTGTCACCAAGCCTTACACCGATGAACAGTGGCGGGCGATCCAGGCACTGGGCCGGCAGATCGATGCCGACCTGCTCGAAGGCGATGTGCGCCTGACCATGGGCGGCGAGCCGACCTTCGTCTCCATTGACGACCCGGACGGCGCCGAATGGAACACTGCCGCGCTGGGGCCGGACAAGCGTCGGCTGTCCGCCGAACTGTTCCAACGCATGCGCAAGCAATATGCACCGCAGGGGCTGGTGCATTTCGGTCAGGGCAAGTGGTATCCCGGCGAGCAATTGCCGCGCTGGTCGCTCAATTGCTATTGGCGCCGCGACGGTCAGCCGGTCTGGCACAACGACGCGTTGATCGCCGACGAACAGCAGGACTACGGCGCCGACGGCGAACTGGCCGGACGCTTTCTCGCCAGCGTCGCCGAGCGCCTGAAGTTGCCTGCACGCTTTGTCTTCCCGGCTTACGAGGATCATCTCTATTACCTCTGGCGCGAGGGTGCGTTGCCCGGCAACGTCAGCGCCGAGGATTCGCGTCTGGAAGAGCCATTGGAGCGTGCGCGGTTGCGCAAGGTCTTCAGTCAGGGCCTGAACAAGGTGATCGGCCAGGTGCTGCCGCTGGCGCGCACGGCCAAGGGCGATCAATGGCAGAGCGGGCGCTGGTATCTGCGTGACGAGCACTGTCGCTTGGTGCCGGGGGATTCGCCGCTGGGTTACCGCTTGCCGCTGGCCTCGCAGCCGTGGGTGAAAGCGGCGGAATATCCGTTCATCCATCCCAACGATCCGAATCAGGACTTCGCTGAACTGCCGGATGCCGCGCAGCTCGGTGTGCACGGCGAACCGGCTGCGCTGGATGAGCGGGTGCCGAAAATCGATGAGTCCGCTGACTGGCTGACCCGTACCGCATTCTGCGCCGAGGCCCGCGAAGGGCGGCTGTATCTGTTCATGCCGCCGCTGGAGCGGGTCGAGGATTATCTGGAACTGGTCTCGGCCATTGAGGCCACCGCCGAAGAACTGCATTGCCCGGTACTGCTGGAAGGCTATGAACCACCGAGTGATCCGCGCCTGAGCAATTTCCGTGTCACTCCGGACCCGGGCGTGATCGAGGTCAACGTGCAGCCATCGGCGAGCTGGGACGAGTTGGTCGAGCGCACCGAGTTTCTCTACGAACAGGCACGGCAAACCCGGCTGACCACCGAGAAGTTCATGATCGACGGACGCCACACCGGCACCGGCGGCGGCAACCATTTCGTCCTTGGCGGCGCGACACCGGCGGACTCACCGTTTCTGCGGCGGCCGGATCTGCTGCGCAGTCTGATCAGTTACTGGCACAACCATCCTTCGCTGTCGTACCTGTTTTCCGGCCTCTTCATCGGGCCGACATCCCAGGCACCACGGGTCGACGAGGCGCGTAACGACGCCTTGTACGAACTGGAAATCGCCTTTGAGCAGATGCCGGAGCCGGGCGAGGAATGTGCACCGTGGCTGGTCGATCGACTGCTGCGCAATCTGCTGATCGACGTCACCGGCAATACCCATCGCGCCGAGTTCTGCATCGACAAACTGTATTCACCGGACGGCGCCACCGGGCGTCTTGGCTTGCTGGAACTGCGCGCTTTTGAAATGCCGCCCCATGCGCGCATGAGTCTGGCTCAGCAGTTGCTGCTACGGGCGCTGGTCGCGCGCTTTTGGCGCGAGCCTTATGCGCCGGCGAAACTGGCACGCTGGGGCACCGAGCTGCACGATCGCTTTTTGCTGCCGCACTTTATCGAAGAGGATTTCGCCGACGTCATCGTCGAACTCAACAACGCCGGCTATCCGTTGCGTGCGGAGTGGTTCGCGGCGCATCTGGAGTTTCGTTTTCCCAAGGTCGGTGACTACGCCGTCAATGGCATCGAGCTGGAGCTGCGTCAGGCGCTTGAACCCTGGCATGTGCTGGGCGAGGAGGGCTCGGCGGGCGGCACGGTGCGCTACGTCGATTCATCGCTGGAGCGCTTGCAGGTCAAGCTTAACGGCTTGCCGCCACAGCGCTATCTGCTGACTTGCAATGGCGTCGCGGTGCCGTTGCACCCGACCGGGCGGGTGGGTGAGTTTGTCGCCGGGGTGCGCTTTCGGGCGTGGCAACCAGCCAACTGCCTGCATCCGACCATACCGGTGCACGCGCCGTTGGTGTTCGACCTGCTCGATACCTGGATGGGGCGTTCGCTGGGTGGTTGCCAGTACCACGTCGCCCATCCCGGTGGGCGCAATTACGAGACCTTGCCGGTCAATGCCAATGAAGCGGAGAGCCGGCGCATGGCGCGGTTTTTCCGCCTCGGACACACGCCGGGGAAACTTCCCGTACCCAAGGTAGAAATCAATGACGAGCTACCGATGACCATCGACCTGCGCCGTTACTAGAGCCTACGCAATACGCGGATTTTTCGTATATCCGCGTGTCATGTGCCTGCGTTAGTCTGACCGTTCCCTGCTGTCTGCCGAGCTTTCCATGCCTGACCTGTTAGACCGCTACCCGCTGACTGCGGGCACCTATCACGAACTGCTCGACGGCAGCGGCGCAGTGCGTGCGCATTGGCAGCGCCTGTTCGATCAGTTGCAGCGCAGCAGCCCGGCGCAACTGGTGCAGCGTCAGGCCTTGCTGGCGCGGCAGATTCAGGAAAACGGCGTCACCTATAACGTCTATGCCGATCCCAAGGGCGCTGATCGGCCGTGGGAACTGGATCTGCTGCCCCATGTGATCGCGGCTGATGAATGGCAGCAATTGTCCGCCGGCATCGCTCAGCGTGCGCGCTTGCTCAATGCAGTGCTGGCGGATCTGTACGGTCCGCAGCGGTTGATCAGTGAAGGCCTGCTGCCCGCCGAGCTGGTATTCGGGCACAACAATTTTCTCTGGCCCTGTCAGGGCATTGCCCCGCCCGAGTCAGCTTTTTTGCATTTGTATGCCGTGGATCTGGCGCGCACGCCGGATGGTCGCTGGTGGGTCACTGCCGATCGCACCCAGGCGCCGTCCGGGGCCGGCTATGCGCTGGAAAACCGCACCATCGTCTCCCGCGCCTTTCCTGATTTGTACCGGGATCTTAAGGTCCAGCATCTGGCCGGTTTCTTCCGCACCTTGCAGGAAACCCTGGCCCGTCAGGCACCGGAGGGCGATGACGCACCGCTGGTGGTGCTGCTGACGCCGGGGCGGTTCAATGAAAGTTATTTCGAGCACCTGTATCTGGCGCGCCAGCTCGGTTATCCGCTGGTCGAGGGCGGCGATCTGACTGTGCGCAATGCCACCGTTTACCTGAAAACCCTCAGCGGTCTGCGCCGGGTGCACGCGATCATGCGCCGCCTCGACGATGATTTCTGTGACCCGCTGGAACTGCGGACCGACTCGGCGCTTGGCGTCCCCGGTCTGCTGGAGGCGGTGCGGCAGGGGCGGGTGCTGGTGGCCAATGCGCTCGGCAGCGGGGTGCTGGAATCGCCGGGGCTGCTGGGGTTTCTGCCGAAGATCAATCAATTCCTGTTCGGCGAAGAACTGATCCTGCCATCGATCGCCACCTGGTGGTGCGGTGAAGCGCCAGTGCTGGCGCAGGCGCTGGAAAAACTCCCGGAGTTGTTGATCAAACCGGCGTTCCCGTCGCAGAGTTTCGCGCCTGTTTTCGGCCGTGACTTGAATGAAAGTCAGCGCCTCGAGCTGGCGCAGCGTATGCAGGCACGGCCTTATGCCTACGTCGCGCAAGAGCTTGCGCAACTGTCGCAGGCGCCGGTGTGGCAAGCCGAAGACGGTCATCTGCAACCCCGCGCGATCGGTATGCGCATGTATGCGGTGGCCAGCCACGACGGCTACCGCGTATTGCCGGGTGGTCTGACCCGAGTGGCGGCCGAGGCCGATGCCGAGGTGGTGTCGATGCAGCGCGGCGGGGCGAGCAAGGACACCTGGGTGCTCAGCGACCGTGCGCCGAGTGGCGAGCAGTGGAAGGCGCAGCGCAATGTCGGCGTGCACGATCTGGTGCGGCGCGATCCTTACCTGCCATCGCGGGTAGTGGAGAATCTGTTCTGGTTCGGCCGCTACTGCGAACGCTGCGACGACAGCGCGCGGCTGCTGCGCATCATGCTTACGCGTTACGTCGATGGCGATGATCCGCAGGCGCTGCAAGCAGCGGTCGATCTCGGCGAGCGGCTGGCGCTGTTGCCGGATGAGGGCGAACTGCCGGAGCGCCTGCTCGCTGCGTTGCTGGGCGAGGATTGGTCGTTCAGCCTGCGCTCCAACTTGCAACGCCTGCAATGGGCCGCCTCGCAAGTGCGCGGCAAGCTGTCCCGGGAAAACTGGCAGGCGCTGGTCGAATTGCAGCGCGAGGCGCTGGAGCTGGAAGTCGATGAACCGGACTTCGGCGAACTGCTGGATTTTCTCAATCGTCTGGTGATGTCGCTGGCGGCGCTGTCGGGGTTTGCCCTGGATGACATGACCCGCGACGAAGGCTGGCGTTTTCTGATGATTGGCCGGCGCATCGAACGCCTGCAATTTCTCAGCAGCAGTCTGGCGGCGTTTCTGCGCGGTGCGGGTGCGTTCGATCAGGCCGGGCTGGAGTGGTTGCTGGAGTTGGGTAACAGCAGCATCACCTATCGCTCGCGCTATCTGGCGGTGGCGCAACTGATTCCGGTGCTGGATTTGCTGCTGCTGGATGAGCAGAACCCCCACGCGGTGCTGTTTCAGCTGAAACTGGTGACCCGCACGCTGAAACGCCTGAACGACGATTTCGCCGCGCCTCGGGAAACCGCGCTGCCGCAACTGGTCGAGCGCCTGTCGCGGTTTGATCTCGGTTGTCTGGAAAATCCTTTGTTCGGCAAATCCAGCGTACGTGCCGCGCTGGATGGTCTGGCCGATCTGTTGCAGGAAATCGCCGAAGCCAGTGGCCAGGTATCGGATCGTCTGGCGCTGCGCCATTTCGCCCATGTCGATGATGTCAGCCAGCGAACGGTGTCCGTGTGATGAGCGCTCGATATCAGATCTTTCACGACACCTGTTATCACTACGACAGCCCGGTCTCCCTCGCGCAGCAACTGGCGCACCTGTGGCCGCGCGAATGCAGCTGGCAGCGCTGCACCGAGCAGCAGTTGCTGATCAGCCCCGAGCCGACCATGCGCCGTGATGAACTGGACGTATTCGGCAATCCGTTGACGCGATTGGCATTTGAACGGCCGCATGACCAATTGCAGGTCAACGCCCGGCTGACGGTCGAGGTGCTGGCGCGGCCGGCGCTGGATTTCAACCAGTCGCCAGCGTGGGAGCAGACCCGCGATGCGCTGACCTACAGCAGTCAGCCGCTGTCCGCCGACTTGCTCGAAGCCTGTCGCTACCGGTTCCAGTCTCCTTATGTGCATTTGAAGCGCAGCTTCGTCGAGTTCTCGCAAAGCTGTTTTCCGCCAGGGCGACCGTTGCTGCTCGGGGTGCAGGCGCTGATGCAGAAGATCTTCAGCGAATTCACCTTCGATGCCGAAGCCACCCAGGTGGCGACGCCGCTGGTGGAAGTGCTGGAGCGTCGGCGCGGCGTGTGTCAGGACTTCGCTCACCTGATGCTGGCCTGTGTGCGCTCGCGCGGTCTGGCGGCGCGTTATGTCAGCGGCTACCTGCTGACCCAGCCGCCGCCGGGGCAGCCACGCCTGATCGGCGCCGACGCCTCGCATGCGTGGGTATCGGTGTTCTGTCCGGTATCGGGCTGGGTGGATTTCGATCCGACCAACAATGTGCAGCCGGCGCTGGAACACATCACGCTGGCGTGGGGAAGGGATTTCTCCGATGTATCGCCGTTGCGGGGGGTGATTCTCGGTGGCGGTAATCACGACCCGGAAGTGCGGGTTACGGTGATGCCCTTCAATGAGCGATAAAATACCCTGTGGGAGCGGGCTTGCCCGCGATGACGGAGTGTCTGTGACGACGTTGTTGGATGTGCCGCAGCCATCGCGGGCAAGCCCGCTCCCACAGGGGCAGCGTCGTTTTCGGGAATAGGATAAGGGCTGTGAGGGCCGGCAGCAGAACTGCCAGCCCCGTCACAAATCCGCAGGGTCTGATTCGATCATCAAACCCGGTGGGGCTCAGGCGTCGGGCGCCTGATCTTTCGGTGCATCGGATGCATCAACATCATCATCGGTCGCCACTTCACCGTCAGGGTTCAGTGCCGCTTCTTCAGCGGTTTGCTTCTTGCGCTGAAGCTTTTCCTCTTTCTTCTGTTCCTTTGCCAGGTCTCGTTGACGTTTGGCGAAGGAGTAATTGGGTTTGGCCATGGGCGATCCTCTGGGGTCGAAGGTGAGGTTGAGCGGCGCGTATTCTGCCCTGTATCGGTGTCCGGGGGTTAACCGGGTTTTTGGTCGACCCACTTGGGCGTGACGGTCGGCTGCCACTGATCGAGGGCGTCGAGCAGCGAATCTGGCGATTCGCTCACTTGCAGCATGTCACGGTGTGGCGCGCGAACGAAGCCTTCGCCGACGATATGATCGAGAAAAGCCGTGAGCTTGCTGTAGAAACCGTTCACTTCCAGCAGCCCCAAAGGCTTGCCGTGATAGCCGAGCTGGCCCCAGGTCCAGACTTCGAACAGCTCTTCCAGCGTGCCAAGGCCGCCGGGCAGGGCGATGAACGCGTCGCTTAGCTCAGCCATCCGCGCCTTGCGCGCATGCATGCCGTCGACCACTTCCAGGCGCGTCAGGCTCTTGTGGCCGATCTCCTTGTCCATCAGGCTTTGCGGAATGATGCCGATCACTTCGCCGCCAGCCGCCAGCGCGGCATCAGCGACAATGCCCATCAAACCGACGGCACCACCGCCGTAGACCAGCGTCAGATTACGCTCGGCCAATGCCCGGCCGAGGGCCACGGCAGCTCCGGTGTAGGCCGGCACGGTACCGGCGTTGGCACCGCAAAACACACAAACGGATTTCAGCGACATGCGTTACTCCTGAGTCGATCAGTCGCACAGGGTAACGGCTGGCACGCTGCGCTCCAAGGACTAGACTTCGCGTTCGGGTGATTCGAAAGTACCGCTGGCGCCACAAGCGTAGGCGGCGAGCAAGCTGCACAACAGGCCGTTAAAGAACATGACTGGCACTCCGTTTCAGTAGGTGGGCCGATCATAGGCCTGGCCCAACGAAATGGCCGTTAGATTGTGTCGATGAGTGTCATAGCCTGAAAGTTGTATACAATTTTTGACTCAAGTCATATGAACTTGCGATGATTTCAGGCAGTCTTTCCACCACTAGTGTTTTTGTTAACCCTGCCTTGGAGATTCACCATGTTTTCCAAAGTTGTTGCGGTATCCCTGCTGGCGCTGGCCAGCAGCCAATTGATGGCTGCCGAGTGCAAAACCACCGTTGATTCCACCGATCAGATGACCTTCAACACCAAGGAAATCGTGATCGACAAGAGCTGCAAGACCTTCACCGTCGAACTGACCCACTCCGGCAGCCTGCCGAAGAACGTCATGGGTCATAACCTGGTGATCAGCAAAGAAGCTGACATGCAGCCAATCGCTACCGACGGCCTGGCAGCCGGTATCGACAAGAACTACCTGAAAGATGGCGACGCCCGCATCATCGCCCACACCAAGATCATCGGCGCCAAGGAAACCGACTCGGTGACCTTCGATGTGGCCAAGGTAGCTGACGGTGGCTACGGCTTCTTCTGCTCGTTCCCTGGGCACATCTCGATGATGAAAGGCACCATCGTCGTCAAGTGATTCAGATACAAAAAAAAGCGTCCCGAGGGGCGCTTTTTTTGTTTGTGTAGGAGCTGCCGAAGGCTGCGATCTCTTGATCTTGATCTTGATCTTGATCTTGATCTTGATCTTGATCTTGATCTTCAAAGCAAGATCAAAAGATCGCAGCCTCGTTGCACTCGTCAGCTCCTACAGGCTCCTACAGGCTCCTGCAGGCATTTCCATACCTCAAGGCGCAAACGGCATGACCCGCTTGTGATGAGTCTTGTTGTACGTATCAACGATGATCTTCGCCGCCTCGTCCCGCACCGTTTCCCCGTGCAGAAACGCATCGATCTCGGCATAGGTCACGCCATGCGCTGCTTCGTCCGGTTTGCCCGGCGAAAGATCTTCCAAGTCAGCAGTCGGCACTTTCTCGACCAGCGTTTCCGGCGCGCCAAAGCTGCGGGCAATCGCACGCACTTGATTTTTCACCAGGCCGCTGAGCGGGGCGAGGTCGCAGGCGCCATCGCCGAACTTGGTGAAGAAACCCATCACCGCTTCCGCCGCGTGGTCGGTGCCAATCACCAGACCGCCCGCCGCCCCGGCAATCGTGTACTGCGCGACCATGCGCATCCGCGCCTTGGTATTGCCCAGCACGAAATCCACCGACGCCGCCGGTTTGCCTTCGAACGCCGACACCTGAGCCGCCAGCGCCTTGACCGCCGGGCCGATGTTCACGGTGTGGATTTCGTCAGGGGCGATGCAGTCGAGCGAGGCCTTGGCGTCGTGCTCGTCGAACTGGGTTTCGTAGGGCAGGCGCACGGCGATGAATTTGTAGCGGTCGTCGCCGGTTCTTTCGCGCAATTCACGCACCGCGCGCTGGGCCAGGAGGCCGGCGGTCAGTGAATCGACGCCGCCGCTGATGCCCAGCACCAAGGTCTTGAGCCCGGAATTGACCAGACAATCCTGAATGAACGCCAGGCGCCGGGCGATTTCGGCCTGCAGGGCCTGGTCGTCGGCGAACGGTGGTTGCACCTTGAGCTGCTCAGCAATCTCACGCTGTACGGCTTGCATGAATTCACTCCTTGCTAGATAGACTGGATTCGGCAGGAACCTGAAAAACATGTCGCAAATAGGCGACGAAATTCGGATCTTTGCAGTGGGTCTTGCCAGGCTCGTCGGAGATCTTCGCCACCGGCTGGCCGTTGCAGGCGGTCATTTTAAGCACGATGCTCATCGGTTCGACACCCGGGATATCACAAGTGAGGTTGGTACCGATGCCGAAGCTCACATTGATGCGACCGTGCAGCGCGCGGAAAATCTCCAGCGATTTGGGCAGGGTCAGACTGTCGGAAAACACCAGGGTCTTGCTCATCGGGTCGATGCCGAGCTTGTGATAGTGCGCGATGCACTTTTCACCCCACGCCACCGGGTCCCCGGAATCGTGGCGCAGACCGTCGAAGAGCTTGGCAAAGAACAGATCGAAATCGCCAAGAAACGCATCGGTGGTGATGCAATCGGTGAGTGCGATACCGAGCAGACCGCGGTATTCGCGAACCCAGCAGTCGAGCGCGGCGATCTGGCTGTCGATCAGGCGCGGGCCGAGTTGCTGATGGGCCATGATCCACTCGTGGGCCATGGTGCCCAGCGGTTTCATGTCCAGCTCGCGGGACAGATGTACGTTGCTGGTACCGACGAAACGCCCGGGGAAGTCATGCTTGAGGACGTTGACCACTTCGGCCTGGACCCCAAAGGAAAAGCGCCGGCGCGTGCCGAAATCGGCGACCTGCAGTTGCGACAGCTCATCGGCCGAGGCATTGGCGGTCAGCCAGTCGAACTTGCGATACAGCTGTTCGCGTGCCTGCTCCAGCGAGGTCTCCCGGTAGCGATAGCGATTGCGCACTTCGCTGACGATCGCCAGCAGCGGCACTTCGTAGAGGATCACATGCAGCCATGGCCCGCGCAGACGGATGAACAGTTCTCCGTTCTCGATGCCGGTGTGCAGGTAGCGCAGGTTGAAGCGGAACAGGCCGAGGAAGCGCAGAAAATCCGGTTTCAGAAAGCTGATGCGCTCGAGAAAACTCAACTGATCGGCACTCAGGCTCAGCTCGGCCAGACGCTCGATCTGATGACGGATCTCGGCCAGATACGGACGCAGATCCTCGGCATTGCGGCAACGGAACTCCCATTCGACTTCGACGTTGGGGTAGTTGTGCAGCACCGCCTGCATCATCGTCAGCTTGTAGAAGTCGGTGTCGAGCAGGTTCTGCACGATGCGATCGGCAAACACACTCTCGCTCATAAACGGGTCTCCAGTTGCGCCGCGCCCGGCGCGGTCTATATCGATGGCGCTAGTGGCGCATATCGGCGGTGGGGATTGCCAGCGCTTTTTTGCTTTCAGGTGATAGATCTTCGGAGCCCATACATCTCAAGCCGCAAAAATTGTTCATTTTCGGTTGCACCTCAAGCGCGGCGTGAAGAACTTGCTCGATGCACTCCCAGCTTTTCAAATACTCGGCGAGTAACGAGTGCCTTGGTATCAGCTTTGTTTCCACCGCCTTGAACATCGCTGCCCTGATCATCTCATCGGTTGCTATCTTAGGCATGAAGGCCATCTCCCTTGAAAGAAATCTGTTCAAGCGTATCTACGCCGTCCTGAAGCAACAAATAGGCGGGAAGTATGAGGCGGTAAAAATCAGAGTCGTTGGTGCCCTTGATAGTGATGGACGTAAAAGCTTCCAGGAGACTTGTGGCGGCGCGGATTCTGAAACACGCGTCTTCGAATAACTGATCGCGCGCGGCATATGAGTCTATGAAGAAGGTTGGAATGTTGGTTGCGTTTGCTTTCAGCGGATAAAAACGATTCATGCCATTAACTCCGTCAAGGTGGTCTGCGGGCAAGTGATTGAAGAGTTCATTGCTCTTGATGTAGCAGCTTTGCGAATGTTGATTTTGTGTAAGGTAATTATTTCAACTAATCAGGCTGTTGCGCTGAGTTGGCTTGGATGAGCTGCCCACCGACTCTCGAGTGGAGAGTCGGAGCGCTAAGTTTCGTTATTCGATATGTGTTGGCGCCGGTGGCCATGCAATTGGATCGAGGTCTAAATCGAGAAAAAGTTTTGAATCAAAAACGGGTGTCTTGATTCCACTGCGACGTTGAACTTCATAATCATGCAAGACCCGCAGGCATATCTTGAAAAGGAGGGCCATCGCGATCAGATTTACAAGCGCCAGTAGGGTCATGGTGATATCGGCAAAAGCCAGAACTGTGGATAGATCTTCGCTGGCACCCCGGAACACCATTATCAAAACCACGAGTCGATAGATGATCAGCGTTTTTGCAGGTTCACCAAACATGAATCGCAAGCTGTTTTCTCCGAGGTAATAGTTGTAGAGCATTGCCGTGAATACGAACAGCGCTAACGCCATGCTTATGAATATTCTTCCCCACTCCCCGACAACCGCTGCCAGCGAGTTTTGGGCCAGGGCAATTGCGTCGCCTTCAAATCCCGGAGTGTAAAAGCCGGATAACAAGATCATCAGTGCGGTGCAGGTGCAGACCACGAACGTATCGATGAAAACGCTCAATGCCTGAACAACACCTTGTGCAACTGGATGGCTGACCCTCGCCACTGACGCGACATTAGGGGCGCTGCCCAGCCCCGCTTCGTTGGAGAATACTCCGCGTCTGACGCCCATGATGATGGCGCTGCCGAGCAGACCGCCGAACGCCTGATCCAGACCGAAGGCGCTTCTGATAATGGTCATCAGCATTGTCGGTACTTGTTCAAACTGAAGAACCAGCACGTACGCCGTCACGCCGATGTAGGCGAGAACCTTTAGAGGGACCAGTAGGTCGGCTACTGCGGCAATCCGCGTTATACCGCCGATGAATACGATGCCCAGCATCAATGAAAGCGCCAGCCCCGACCACAGGGGTGGTAAATCAAACGCTTCTTTCAGGGAGTGTGATACCGCATGGGATTCGAGACCATTGATGGCAAATCCGAATGTCACCAGCATCAGCATGGCTACGATCAACCCGAGCCAGCGCTGGTTCAGGCCATGCTGAATGTACCAGGACGGGCCGCCTCTATAGAGACCGTTGCCATCGCTGCGTTTATAGAGCTGGCCCAGCGTACATTCGAAGAAGCTGCTCGACATACCCAGAAGTGCGGTCATCCACATCCAGAACACGGCGCCGGGCCCACCCATACTCACCGCAATACCGACCCCGACGATATTTCCGGTACCCACGCGCCCGGCGAGGCTGAGCGTCAGCGCCTGGAGCGAACTCAAATGATGGCCGCCTGCGCGCCAGCTACCGCGCAAAACGCCGAACATATGGGGGAAGTATCGCAGTTGAACAAATCCTGATCGAATCGTGAAATAACCCCCTAGCCCAAGAACAAATGGTATTAATACCCTGCTCGAAAGAAAATCGTTGATGACATCTAGCATTCAAAGCTCCTTGCTATTAAGAGTGCTGGCAAATCCATGGTGTATTCAGGCCCGAAGTCATTCAGGCGTCGTAATATCCCGCCATATTTGATTCGGTGCAATTTCGCAAGTTGCTTAAATGTGATGCGAGTTGCTGCTATGGTTGCGCCTTTCTGGTCTTTACTGGGTCATTATATGTGTGATTTTCTTCCGGCGAATTTGAGGCTGCTTTGTAGTCATTACAGATCTGTCGCGGAGGTTTGTAGGAAAGTTCGCATCAATCGTGGGCAATTCAATAAGTATCTATGTGGGAAAAGTTTCCCTACGCCTTTTAATCTCAAGCGCATCTGTGATTTTTTTGGTGTCGATGAGAGCGAAATCATCCTGCCTACCGAACAATTCACGATCCTGATAGGCCTGAAGGCTGACAAGGAACATTCTTTAGTCGAAATGGCCGCGTCACAAATAATGCATGAACATCTACGCCGCCAGTCTTCACCGGAATTGAAATCGCATACTGGTTATTACTACGAGTACTACCATGCGATGACTGAGCCCGGCTCCATTCTGTGCTCGCTGGTACATGTACGGGCCGAAGGCGATGAAATCGTATATGAGCGAAACGAGCGATTACAGGTTTCTGAAGCGGCAGAGGAATTTGAGCGTTATCAATATCTGGGTATTGCCTATCACCTTCGGGATCGCTTGTTTTTTATCGATTATGAATCGCTCACCTCCAACGAAATCAGTCAGACCATCCTTATTCCAAGCTTCAAAAGCTGCATTACCCGGCTCAATGGGTTGAAGATGGGTGTTTCCGCTGCGGATCATCGCGCTCCTGCATGCTCCAGGGTCGTATGGGAGTATCTGGGGCAGGAAATCAATCCCATCGATGCATACCGCCGCGTTCGGTTGTATAAGCCTGATGATTGCGCCATTGATGATGATCTGCGCGCGCGCCTGGCCCAATCCCGGATTGTGGAGGGCCTGTTCGTTATCGCTGGATGACCGTCCTGAAAAAACTCCGGATGGAGCGAGGTCGGGTTCTCTGGATGTTGTTTTTCAAGATCCAAAGATCGCAGCCTCGTTGCACTCGACAGCTCCTGCTAGGGGGTGTCAGGGGCTATCGATTTGTTCAAGCATCCATTTCACAAAATCGCGCACCTTCGGCACTTCCGCCGCGTGCTCCGGGTAGGCCAGGTAATAGGCATCGCTGCTGGGCATCGCATGCTGCCAGGGTATGACCAGTTTGCCTTCGGCCAATTCCTCTTCCA
This sequence comes from Pseudomonas sp. Sample_11, assembly GCF_004307505.1. NCBI lineage: Bacteria > Pseudomonadati > Pseudomonadota > Gammaproteobacteria > Pseudomonadales > Pseudomonadaceae > Pseudomonas > Pseudomonas sp. Sample_11. Next base: position 136 of record NZ_RCOD01000045.1, on the reverse strand, counting down.
CCAGAAATCGCGGCAGCAGCGCCACGCCACATCCGACCTGGGCGGCGCGGATGCACATGTAAAAGGTTTCGAAACGCGGCCCGTGGTAGCTGTGTTCGGTGTGGTAGCCCTGACTGTCGAACCAGTCGTGCCAGGC
>NZ_RCOD01000084.1:0-32830 GCF_004307505.1 Pseudomonas sp. Sample_11 | reverse complement strand
CTGTTCGGCTGCTTCCTGATCATGATCATCATCCTCGCGGTGCTGGCGCTGATCGTGGTCAAGGCCCTGGCCGAGAGCCCGTGGGGCATCTTCACCGTGATGGCGACCATCCCGATCGCGATGTTCATGGGCATCTACATGCGCTACATCCGCCCGGGCCGCATCGGCGAAATCTCCGTGGTCGGTGTGTTGCTGCTGCTCGGTTCGATCTGGCTGGGTGGGCAAATCGCTGCCGATCCGGTATGGGCCAAAGCCTTTACCTTCACCGGTGTGCAGATTACCTGGATGCTGGTCGGCTATGGTTTCGTCGCTGCATCGCTGCCGGTCTGGCTGATCCTCGCGCCACGCGACTACCTGTCGACCTTCCTCAAGATCGGCACCATCGTCGCCCTGGCGATCGGCATCCTGATCACCATGCCCGAGCTGAAAATGCCGGCGCTGACCCAGTTCGTCGACGGCACCGGGCCGGTATGGAAGGGTGGTCTGTTCCCGTTCCTGTTCATCACCATCGCCTGCGGCGCGGTATCGGGTTTCCACGCGCTGATCTCGTCTGGCACCACGCCGAAGCTTTTGGATAATGAAACCAACGCCCGCTACATCGGTTACGGCGGCATGCTGATGGAATCGTTCGTGGCGATCATGGCCATGGTTGCCGCTTCGGTGATCGAGCCGGGTGTGTATTTCGCCATGAACAGCCCGGCCGCAGTCGTTGGCAGTGACGTCGCTTCGGTGGCGCAGGTTGTCACCAGCTGGGGCTTTGCGATTACGCCGGAAGCGCTGCAAGCGGTTGCCCATGACATCGGCGAAACCACCATTCTGGCCCGCGCCGGTGGTGCGCCGACCCTGGCGGTCGGTATCGCACAGATCCTGCACAGTGTCCTGCCGGGTGAAAACACCATGGCGTTCTGGTACCACTTCGCGATCCTGTTCGAAGCGCTGTTCATCCTCACCGCTGTGGACGCCGGCACCCGTGCCGGGCGCTTCATGCTGCAAGACCTGCTCGGCTCCTTCGTACCGGCGCTCAAACGCACCGAATCGTGGGGCGCCAACCTGATCGCCACCGCCGGTTGTGTGGCGATGTGGGGCTGGTTGCTGTATCAGGGCGTGATCGATCCACTGGGCGGCATCAACACCCTGTGGCCATTGTTCGGCATCTCCAACCAGATGCTCGCCGGTATCGCGCTGATGCTTGGCACCGTGGTCCTGATCAAGATGAAGCGCCAGCGCTACATCTGGGTCACCCTGTTGCCGGCCACCTGGCTGTTGATCTGCACCACTACTGCTGGCTTCATCAAGCTGTTCGACGCCAACCCGGCGATCGGCTTCCTGTCCCTGGCCAAGAAGTACAGCGATGCGCTGGCCAACGGTCAGGTGCTGGCACCGGCGAAGAGCGTCGAGCAGATGCAGCACGTGATCTTCAACGCCTACACCAACGCCACACTCACCGCGCTGTTCCTGTTCGTGGTGTTCAGCATCCTGTTCTATGCGCTCAAGGTCGGCATCGCCGCCTGGGGCAAAAAAGAGCGTACGGATAAAGAATCGCCATTCCAGGCCCTGCCGGATGCGTAACCAGAGGATTGCAGCATGTTCAATGACCTGAGTCGCCTCGGTAAATACCTCGGTCAGGCCGCGCGCCTGATGGTCGGCATGCCCGACTACGACACCTACGTCGAGCATATGCAAACCAAACACCCGGACAAACCGGTGATGAGCTACGAGATGTTCTTTCGCGAACGTCAGGAAGCCCGTTACGGTGGCAAGGGTGGGCCGAAGTGCTGTTGAGCTGACAGCATCAGGTTGAGGTAATCCCCTGTGGGAGCGAGCCTGCTCGCGAATACGGAGTGTCAGTTGATGAATGATTTGACTGACACACCGCTTTCGCGAGCAAGCTCGCTCCCACATTTGTTTTTGTGTTCTTTTCAGGAGATCGGGTTTTGTCTTCTCCCATTCCGGTAACGGTTCTCAGCGGTTTCCTCGGCGCCGGCAAGACCACCTTGCTGCGTCATTTATTGAAAGCCGAGCACGGCCTGAAAATCGCCGTGATCGAAAACGAATTCAGCGACGCCGGCATCGACACTCAGTTGCTGGGTGACGAGCCGGTGCAAGTCATGACCCTGGCCAACGGCTGCGTCTGCTGCACCATTCACACCGATCTGACCAAGGCGCTGTACTTGCTGCTCGAGCGCCTGGACAGCGGCGAGATCGCCTTCGATCGTCTGGTGATCGAGTGCACCGGTCTCGCCGATCCGGCGCCGGTGGCGCAAACCTTTTTCATCGACGAAGAGCTGCGCGAGCGTTATCTGCTCGACGGCATCATCACCCTGGTCGACGCCGCCCACGCCGACGTGCACCTGACCCAGACCATTGCCCAAGCGCAGATCGGTTTCGCCGATCGCTTGCTGGTGAGCAAGACCGACCTGGTCGATGAGGCGACGTTCACCGCACTGAGCGAACGCCTCACGCGAATCAACCGCCGCGCGCCGATCCGCGTGGTCGAGCATGGCAATATAGATCTGGCTGAATTGCTGGATGTGCGTGGTTTCAACCTCAATGCTGACCTCGGCGGCGGTCTGAGCCTGCGTCCGGTGAGCAAAGTGCCGTCGATCGATCGCATCTCCAGCCTGGTGCTGCGCACCGATCAGGCGCTGGATATCGATCAGCTCAGCGAGTTCATGAACGAACTGCTGGAAGAGCACGGCAAGCAATTGCTGCGCTACAAAGGCGTGCTGAACATTGCCGGCGAAGATCGGCGGTTGGTATTTCAGGGTGTGCTGAAACTCTATGGTTTCGACTGGGACACCGAATGGGCTGAGGGCGAGGCGCGCGAGAGTGTGATCGTGTTTATTGCCGATGACTTGCCGGAAGAGAAGATTCGGGTGGGGTTTGCCAGGGTTGCAGCGCAACAAGCCTGATAATTTCAACAGCTCAAAAGGCCTCTTCGCGAGCAGGCTCGCTCCCACAGTAGAACGCATTCTGTCAGGAGGAATGCAATCCACTGTGGGAGCGAGCCTGCTCGCGAAGGCGGTCTAACCGACAGCACAATGCTCAAGGTCTGGACCGAGCAGTTTCTGCTCAAGATGATCCAGATGCCGATCCATCAACATGCCGGCCTTGGAAACATCACCTCGCTCCACAACCTCAACCAGCGCCAAATGCTCCTGCCATGCGCAACAGCTTCGCGTCGAGCCCTGACCCCGCGCAATCGCCAACGACGTCAGCGGCACCAGACTGCGCAGAAAATGCGCCAGCGGCAGATTTCCCGCCATCCGTGCCAATTGCAAATGAAACTCCCCCGATAACCGAATCGCCGCCCCCCGCCGATCCTGCTCCACGGCGCGCTTCTCGCGCTCTATCAACGTGCGCAAACATTTCAGATCGTCTGGCTGCGGACGCTGACAGGCCAACCGCACCAAGGTGTTCTCAGCCAGCCGTCGCGCATGCAAGGTCTGCCGGATCAGCTCCCGATCAGGCGCCGCCACTCGTGGTCGATGATTGGCGCGCAATACCACGATCTGCTCGTGGGACAACTGCGTCAGCACCCGCCGCACATCGGCGCGGCCGGCGCTGAACATCGCCTGCAGAGTGTCCTCGGTGAACCGGCTGTCTTCATCGATACGCTGCTCGAGAATCGCGTCGAACAGTCGCGGATACAGGTCTTCCGTCGGCGTGCCCAGGCGAGAGACGGGCAGGGCGGTCGAATTGGCATGCGAGGCTGAAGCAAAACTGTTCATGGCCGTTCTCCTGGCAAATCAGGTGGGCAGGTTGTCGTCCGGGATGTTCAGCTCAACGCCCATGCGCTGGCCTTCGCGCAGAATGTGCCGACGCATTTCGGCGCTGGCCTGAGCGCTGTTCTTGCTGCGGATCGCGCGGACTACCGCTTCGTTTTCTTCCAGGCGTTCGGCCAGATGTTCCGGGGAATTGCGCAATACCTCGGCGCTTTGCTTGAGGGCGTTGCTGGTCTGCTGTACCACGCTCTGGAAAATCGGGTTCGAGGTCAGCGTGAACAGTTCTTCGTGGAAAGCAATGTAGGCACTGACTCCGGCCTCACTGTCACCGGCCTCGAGGGCTTCGCGCATGTCCATCAGGGTCAGGCGCAATTGGCCGACTTCCTTGCTGCTGATCGATTGCGCGACCAGCCCGACGATGAACGGCTCAAGGGTGTAGCGCAGTTGCAGCACGTCTTCGAGACTGGCGCCGGCAACTGCGCTGTCGTGGCTCTGGCTGTCGCTGAGTTGTGCGTCGAGCACGACCACGCCTTTGCCCGGCATCGAGCGCACCAGGCCGAGGGTTTCGAGGACGATCACCGCTTCGCGCAGGCTCGGCCGGCTGATGCCCAGCTGTTCGGCCAGTTCGCGCTGGCCCGGCAGCATGTCGCCGGAGCGCCATTGGCCACGGGCCAACGCGGCGCGGAGTTTTTCCACCACTGAATTGACGACGGTTGAAGTTGTAATCACGTATTGGCTCCCTGCGCCGTGCCTGCGCATTGGCAGGCACGGCACTTATTCAGAATTCTTTCGCCGCCGCCGGAGCGACGGTTTTTCGCGGTTGAAAGTTATAGCCCTGTTCGCCGTTGAGCACCTTGTTCGCGCGCTGCACATCGATGTCCTTTTCCCAGCGGGCGATGGCCACGGTGGCGACGCAGTTGCCGATCAGATTGGTCAGCGCGCGGCCGATGCCCATGAACCAGTCCACGGCCAATACCAGCACCAGACCGACCACGGGAATCGCCGGGATCGCCGTCAGCGTTGCGGCGAGAATCACCAGCGCCGAACCGGGAATGCCGTGGGCGCCTTTGGAGGTGATCAGCGACACCAGCAGGATGGTCAGCAAGTCGGTCATCGCCAGCGGTGTGCCGGTGGCGTTGGCGATGAACACGATGGCCAGGGTCAGGTAGATCGAGAAACCGTCGAGGTTGAACGAGTACCCGGTCGGGATCACCAGACCGACCGTCGAACTGCCGATACCGAGGTGTTCGAGCTTGCGCATGATCTGCGGCAGCACGGCGTCGGAAGAGGCGGTGCCCATGACGATCAGCAGTTCTTCCCGCAGGTACTTGAGCAGCGGTCACATGCGCAGACCGGAGACGCGCATCACCAGACCGAGGATCAGCGCGACGAAGGCGATGCAGGTCAGGTAGAACAGACCGACCAGACTGCCCAGGTGCTGCAGCGAGTCGAGACCGTATTTGCTGGTGGTGAAGGCGATGGCACCGAACACGCCGATCGGCGCCAGACGGACGATCATGCCCATGATGCGGAAGATCACGTGGCTGAGTTCGTTGATCAATCGCGAAATCCCGGAAGCGGCTTCGCCGACCAGATTCAGCGCACTGCCGAACAGCACCGAGAACAGCAGCACTTGCAGAATATTGTTGTCAGCGAAGGCACCGATCACCGAGGTCGGGATCAGGTCCATCAGAAATTGCGTGGTGGTGTGCATGTGCTGGCCGCGCTCAGCGAGGTCGCCCATGTCGGCGCTGGAGAGTTGCTCCAGATGAATGTTCGCGCCGCTGCCAATGCCGGTGCTGAAGGCGAATACCAGACCGATCACCAAGGCGATGGTGGTCAGCACTTCGAAATAGATCACCGACTTGAGGCCGATGCGCCCGACCTTCTTCAGATCGCCCGCGCCGCTGATGCCGCTGACCACCACGCAGAACACGATCAGGCCAATGAGCATCTTGATCAATTTGATGAAGCCATCGCCGAGCGGTTTCAGCTGGGCGGAGTATTCAGGAAGGGTCAGCCCGCAGACGATGCCGAGCATCAGTCCGAGAACCACTTGAAGGAAGATTGAACGCGAGCACCATCTGAGCATGGGAGGAATCCTGGGTCGGTGTCCTGGCTGCCGTACGCGTGGCGCAGCGGATTCAGGACTTAATTATTGTGGTCTTACCGGTATGTCCAGTGCAGGCGCAGTCTAGGCGCAGGTTTTCCCGGATCGCAAGGGAAAATTAGAAAATTGGCATGACCGGTCTTACCAGTTGTCTGGATGGCCCGGTCTTGAGCATTTGAGAAAAATCGGCGGCTATGCCTTATTTCGTGGGCGGGGTGTGAGTCACGTTTTGATGTTTGGTACATGCCTTTCGACGATGCTCAGGATGAAAGTGATCTTTGAACGTTCTTCGGTTTTGCCCAGATAGACGTAAGGCAGACTTGTGATTTTTATACCGCCCAGATAGGCATGATTTTTCAATTTGAGAGAAACAGCTGTATGTACGCCCGTTAAGTTGTCCAGCGTTATAGCGGTGCCGCTACGGTCGACAAGAATAAACGTGGTCAAGTTGTCAGTGTCTGGCTTGACGGCCTCGACGGTGTCCAGCCAGTGATTGCTGATCACCTGATTGAAATAGTTGCCCTGGTTTTTCACGGTGAGGATGTAGCCGTCAGGGGTATGACCGAAATGCAGCTTCAGCGGTTTTATCCGGCCGCTCTGCTCGTTGCTCCGGATGCCGAGCAGGTGGGACTGATCCCGTGTTTGCGGGCGTCCGGTATAGAAACCGCCGCTGAACAGACTGATGGTAGCCATCGCCGGTTTGCCGTACAGCTGTTCAAGAAAGCCGACCCTGTGGTCGAACATTCTCAGCGTTGCGATGAAAGATTTTTCGATATTGCTCGTCATGATGAAATCCATTTATCAAGTCGGGTTTCAGACTAAGCGGTTTTCATTTATGGCGGTTTGCATGTGTGTTGCAAGAGTTTGGTTTGAACAAAGAGATGAACAATCCTGCTGGACGGGATTAGCAGGTTGCAGCTTTATTCGGGTGGTATTTTTTTATTGAATTCATGGCAATAAAAAACCGGCCATCGTGGCCGGTCTTTTTGCGGATTAACGATGCATCAAGCGCCGTACACCGGCAGTTTCTTGCAGATGGCTTTGACTTTCTCGCGAACGGCGTCGATCACCGCTTCGTTGTTCAGGTCAGCCAGGATGTCGCAGATCCAGCCGGCCAGCTCTTTGCACTCAGCCTCTTTGAAACCGCGAGTGGTCACAGCCGGAGTACCGAAGCGCAGGCCGGAGGTGACGAACGGCGAGCGTGGATCGTTCGGCACGGAGTTCTTGTTCACGGTGATGAACGCTTTGCCCAGAGCGGCGTCAGCGTCTTTACCGGAGATGTCCTGCTTGATCAGCGACAGCAGGAACAGGTGGTTTTCAGTACCGCCCGAAACCACGTCGAAACCGCGTGCGATGAACACTTCGGCCATGGCCTTGGCGTTCTTCACCACTTGTTGCTGGTAAGCCTTGAACTCAGGCTGCAGCGCTTCCTTGAAGCAGATCGCCTTGGCCGCGATCACGTGCTCCAGCGGGCCACCCTGGGCGCCCGGGAATACTGCGGAGTTGAGCTTCTTCTCGATCTCGGCGTTGGCACGGGCCAGGATCAGACCGCCACGTGGACCGCGCAGGGTCTTGTGGGTGGTGGTGGTCACGACGTCGGCGAACGGCACCGGGTTCGGATAGACACCCGCGGCAACCAGACCGGCGACGTGAGCCATGTCGACGAACAGGTAAGCGCCGACCTTGTCAGCGATTTCGCGGAAGCGCGGGAAGTCGAGGATCTGCGAGTAGGCAGAGAAACCGGCAACGATCATCTTCGGCTTGTGCTCGACTGCCAGGCGCTCGACTTCGTCGTAGTCGATCAGGCCGTTGGCATCGATACCGTATTGAACGGCGTTGTACAGCTTGCCCGAGGAGGAAACGCTGGCGCCGTGGGTCAGGTGACCGCCGTGGGCCAGGCTCATGCCCAGAATGGTGTCGCCACCTTGCAGCAGAGCCAGGTAAACAGCGGCGTTGGCTTGCGAACCGGCGTGCGGCTGAACGTTGGCGTAATCGGCGCCGAACAGTTCCTTGGCGCGGTCGATGGCCAGTTGTTCAACCACGTCCACATATTCGCAACCACCGTAGTAACGCTTGCCCGGATAGCCTTCGGCGTACTTGTTGGTCAGGACCGAGCCTTGAGCTTCCATCACCGCTGGGCTGGTGTAGTTTTCCGAAGCGATCAGCTCAATGTGTTCTTCCTGACGCTGAGCTTCTTGCTCCATGGCGGCAAAAAGGTCGGCGTCGTACTTGGCAATAGTCAAATCACGGCTGAACATGGCGGTCCTCAAGGATCGGGGGCAGAAAAGGGGGGCATTCTAACCCAACCGCTTTTAGAAGGGCTATGAAACACAGTCAGGTTGTGGATAAGCGGGCTTCAAGCTGCAAGCTACAAGCTACAAGTCAAAAGCGCTTCGGCTTCCACTTGCAGCTTGCAGCTAACCTCTAGCAGCTCCTCTTCATGTTCAACTGACCTGAGCCGCCCGAAGCGGCTCAGGTCAGTCGAACATGAAGAGCGCATCGTTACAGAACTGCGCTTCAAACCGTCCCGCCGGCATCGGCCGGCCGAACAGATATCCCTGCACCTCATCGCAGCCATGCTCGCGCAGGAAGTCCAGTTGCTCATGGGTTTCCACACCCTCGGCGATTACCGCCAGGTTCAGGCTGTGGGCCATGGCGATGATCGCCCGGGCGATCTGCGCGTCCTGTTCCCCGGACGGCAGGCCGTCGACGAAAGTACGGTCGATCTTCAGCACGTCGATCGGGAATTGCTTGAGGTAGTTCAGCGATGAATAACCGGTGCCGAAGTCATCGACCGCGATGCTCAGGCCGAGGTTCTTCAGCCCGGCAAGAATCTGCATCGCCTCGCTGACTTCGCGCATCAGGATGCTTTCGGTCAGTTCTAGCTCCAGACACGCCGGCGGCAGGCCGGTTTCGCGCAGGATCGTCGCGATTCGCGTGCCCAACTGGCCGTCGGAGAACTGCCGTGCGGAAATGTTCACCGACACCTTCGGCACCCGCACCCGTTGCTGGTGCCAGGTTTTCAGCTGTCGACAGGCCTCGCTGATGACCCAGTCGCCAACGTCCACCACCAGACCAAGCTCTTCCAGAACCGGAATGAAATCCCCCGGCGGCACCAGCCCGCGACGCGGATGGCGCCAGCGCAGCAGCGCTTCGGCGCCGGTCAGGCGCTTGCCGTCGCCACTGAACTGCGGCTGGTAATACAGGACGAATTCGTTCTGCTCCAGCGCATGGCGCAGATCGCTTTCCAGTTCCAGACGCTCCAGCGCACTGGCGTTCATGTCGGCCTGATAGAACTGGAAGTTGTTCTTGCCGCGCTCCTTGGCGTGGTACATCGCCGTGTCGGCGTTCTTCATCAACTGGCTGAGTTCGTTGCCGTCCTGCGGACTCAGGGCGATGCCGATACTGGCGGTGACGAAGAACTCGCGGCCCTCGAGCACGAACGGCCGCACCAGGCTGGCGAGAATCTGCTCGGCCACGTGAATCGCCCGGTTCAGCGCCAGTTCGCGGTTGGAGCGATGCTGCAGCAGCAAGGTGAATTCGTCGCCGCCCATGCGCGCCACGGTGTCATCGTCATCGACGCAGGCCAGCAGGCGCGTGGCCATATCCTTGAGCATGCGGTCGCCGGCGGCGTGGCCGAGGGAGTCGTTGATCGGTTTGAAACGGTCGAGGTCGAGGAACATCAGCACCACCCACGACTTCTGCCGTTCGGCCGCTTGCAGCGCGGTGTGCAGACGATCCTGGAACAGCGTGCGGTTCGGCAAATGGGTGAGGGCATCGTAATAGGCGAGGCGGTGGATGCGCTGCTCGCTGGCCTTGCGCTCGCTGATGTCGCTGAAGAAACACACGTAACTGGCCAGATCGCCCTCATCGTCGAGCACGGCAGTAATGCCGACCCACGCCGGGTAGTGCTCGCCGTTACGGCGCTTCATCCATACTTCGCCTTCCCAGGTGCTGTGCTCGTGCAACTGCTTGAGCACGTAGCGCAAGTGCGCGTCCTGCTGCTCGTCGACGGTGAGCATGTTCGGCAACTGGTCGAGCACTTCGCCGACGCTGTAGCCGCTGACCCGACTGAACGCTTCGTTGGCCTGGACGATGTAGCCGGCCGGGTCGGTGATCAGGATCGCCGAAGTCGAGTGCTCGAATACCGTGGCGGCCATGCGCAGATCTTTTTCGGCACGGCGCTGTTGACTGATATCGCGGCCGACACCGAGCACGCCTTCGAACGCGCCGTGTTCGTCCCACACCAGCACCAGGCGCAGTTCGATCGGAATCTTGCGGCCGTCGGCACGCAGGCAATCGAAGAGGAACAGCTGCGTTTGCACCTGACTGCGCAGCAATGCCAGTTGCTCGGGCTTGTCCAGCGCCTTGCTGACGCGGTCCATCAGGACATGAATGCCGTTCAGTTGCCCGGGATTGGCGATGATCGATTGCCAGCCGTTCTGGAAAATCCATTCGGCGTTGTAACCGAGCACGGCCTGCACCGAGGGGCTGACATAGTTCAGCGAGAGCTTGCTGTCGGTGGAGAAAATCACGTCGCTGATGCTCTCGGCGAGCATGCGGTAGCGCTGCTCGCTGTCACGCAGCGATTCGCTGGCCTCGATCTGTTCGGTGATGTCCTTGGCCACGCCGATGATCCGCGTGACCTGATCGTGCTTGTCCCGCGCCAGCGCCTGTTCACGGATGTCGAAGCGCCGCCACTTGCCGTCGCGATGGCGGAAGCGCAATTGGCATTGCAACAACTGGCTGTAACCGGCGTGACGCTGCAACTGCCGCGAACGATGGTAATAGTCGGCGTCTTCCGGGTGCAGGAGGATTTCCCAGAAGTACTCGCCCATCTGATGCAGTTCAGTGCGGTTGTAGCCCAAGGTCTGGCCGAGGTGGTGGTTGCTGAAAATCATCCGCTGGCTGATCACGTCCTGCACATACAGATGATCGGGCACGGTGCGCACCACGTCCGACCAGAAGCCTTCACGCTCCAGCAGCGACAGCTCGATCAGCTTGCGGCTGGTGATGTCGTTGATGCTGAGAATCACCGCTTTATAGTCGTGCTGCTCGCTCGGCAGGCGCAGGACCATCCACAGGTGCTGGTCGCGGCCATTGCTGTTGGGCAGTTTGATCTCCAGTTCCAGCTGCTTCTGCTGCTGCAGGACGGCGTCGAGGATCTGCTGACCGATCGCGCACTGCGGATGGCGCTGGCCATCGATCAGCAGTTGCCAGGCATCGTCGCAGGAGTGCACATCGAGCAGTTGCAGGGCGACCTGATTGACTTCGGTGACGCGCATTTCCGCGAGCAACTGCTGGCGCTGCTGCGGTTGGTCGAGCCAGGCCTTGAGCTGGTCACTGGTCTGGATCTGCGCCTTGTCGAACATCTGCTTGAGGCCGGACAGGTCGAGTACGCACAAGGCCACGCCGGTGCCTTCGAAAATATCCTGATAACGCCGCCGGCCTTCATGCACCTGACGCTGGCGCCGACGCATGTTCAGCAGCGCGATCACCGGCAACATCGAAAACGCCAGGCCGAGCAGGCATTTGCCGATGAACGCTGGCAGCAATTCTTCGAGTACGCGCTGGCGGTCGAACAGCCCGCGCAATTGCCAGTCGCTGCTGCTCAGCGGCACGGTCAGCACGGTGTTGGCGACATCGTCGGGCGTCAGCCCGCCAGCCTTGACCGAGGGCAGCCCGGCGTCGCGGCTGATGATCTGGTGATTGAGGCGGTTTTCCACCAGCCACAACGGGCGCAGGGCGGTGGCGTCCTGTTTGGTCAGCGAGTCGAAGAAGGTTGGCGTCAAACGCAAGGCCCAGTAACCGCGACTGCTGCCGCTGGCCTGATGCAACAGCAGATGCACCACCGAGCCGTCATCGGCATTGCTGAAGTAATGCGCCTGGGCACGGCTGCGGCGCACCAGTTCGGTCAGGTAATCGGCGTCGGAACTGTCGGTGGCGCTGTCGCTGATGATCCGGCCGGAGGGCGAGAGCAGGGCCATGCTGCGCAGATCTGGCAGCGAGCGTTGCAGTTTGCGCAGGAGCATCTGCTGTTCGTCGGCGGTTTGCGGTTGTTCGACGATCGGTAGCAGATTGAGGGCGATTTGCGCGTTCAGCGCCATGTTCAGGCTGACCTGGGCGGCGAGGTCGGCGGTGTAGTCGATGGTGTATTGGCGCTGATTTTTCTGAGTTTCGCGCAATTGATCGAGCAGTTGCCAGAACAGCAACGCGAGCAATAACAGCACGAGGGTGGCCAGCGCACCCTTTAATGTCCCGCGCAGGGGCGAGCCGGGCGCCGGTGGGGTGCTGCTCACAGAGGCTGGCGGAGTGACATTGGTCAAGCTGTGATCCTGCGATTTGGCTGGACTGGCGCGACGTGCACTATAAGCCGGACGCCCGAAGGGCGGCTAGCATGCCTTGACTCGTGGCGAAGTGCCAGCCCCTCTCGGCTGGACTGCCTTCCAGCATTAAGGTAGCTTTGCCGGTTAGACCGGGGGCGTTCCAGCCCCTACAATCAGACTTTTTCCAGCGCGCACGCATTGATCGCGATCAAGTGAACGACGCGCACAGTCTGGCCAGGCATCGCCTGCGCTCCAATCATTCATCTGTCACTGACCCAAGGTTCTCCATGGCTCAATACGTCTTCACCATGCATCGGCTGGGCAAAGTTGTTCCGCCGAAGCGGGAAATCCTCAAGAACATTTCGCTGTCCTTCTTCCCCGGCGCCAAGATCGGCGTGCTCGGCCTCAACGGTTCGGGTAAATCCACGCTGCTGAAAATCATGGCCGGCGTCGACACCGAGTTCGAAGGCGAAGCCCGTCCGATGCCGGACCTGAACATCGGTTACCTGCCGCAAGAGCCGCAGCTCGACCCTGCCAAGACCGTGCGTGAAGTGGTCGAGGAAGCGGTCAGCGTGATCAAGGATGCGCAAGCGCGTCTGGACGAAGTCTACGCGGCCTACGCCGACCCGGATGCCGACTTCGACAAGCTCGCCGCTGAACAGGCCAAGCTCGAAGCGATCCTGCAGGCCAGCGATGGCCACAACCTTGAGCGCCAGCTGGAAGTCGCCGCCGATGCGCTGCGTCTGCCGGCCTGGGACGCGAAAGTCGAACACCTGTCCGGTGGTGAAAAGCGTCGTGTCGCCCTGTGCCGTCTGCTGCTGTCCGCGCCGGACATGCTGCTGCTCGACGAACCGACCAACCACCTGGATGCCGATTCGGTGGCGTGGCTGGAGCATTTCCTCCACGACTTCCCGGGCACCGTGGTCGCGATCACGCACGACCGTTACTTCCTCGACAATGTCGCCGGCTGGATTCTGGAACTCGACCGCGGCGCGGGCATTCCTTACGAGGGCAACTATTCGGGCTGGCTCGAAGCCAAGTCCGATCGCCTGGCCCAGGAATCCAAGCAGCAGTCGGCTCATGAAAAAGCCATGAAGGAAGAACTGGAGTGGGTGCGCAAAGGCGCCAAGGCCCGCCAGTCGAAATCCAAGGCACGTCTGCAACGCTTCGAAGAAATGCAATCGCAGGAATTCCAGAAGCGCAGCGAGACCAACGAGATCTACATCCCGGCCGGTCCACGCCTGGGCGACAAGGTCATCGAATTCAAGAACGTCACCAAAGGCTACGGCGATCGCGTGCTGATCGACAACGTGTCGTTCTCCATGCCGAAAGGCGCCATTGTCGGCGTGATCGGTGGTAACGGTGCCGGTAAGTCGACGCTGTTCCGCATGCTGATGGGCAAGGAAACCCCGGATTCGGGCAGCATCGAAGTCGGTGAAACCGTGCAGCTGGCCTGCGTCGACCAGAGCCGCGAGGACCTCGACGGCAGCAAGACCGTGTTCCAGCAGATTTCCGACGGTTCCGACCAGATCCGCATCGGCAACTACGAAATCCCGTCGCGCACTTACGTCGGCCGCTTCAACTTCAAGGGCGGCGACCAGCAGAAGTTCGTCAAGGATCTGTCCGGCGGTGAGCGCGGTCGTCTGCACCTGGCGCTGACCCTGAAGGAGGGCGGCAACGTCCTGCTGCTCGACGAACCGTCCAACGACCTCGACGTGGAAACCCTGCGTTCGCTGGAAGAAGCCCTGCTGGACTTCCCGGGCGCCGCCATTGTGATCTCTCACGATCGGTGGTTCCTTGACCGTGTCGCCACGCACATCCTGGCGTACGAAGACGACTCGCAAGCGGTGTTCTTCGAAGGCAACTACACCGAGTACGAAGCCGACCGCAAAAAACGCCTCGGCGAAGCAGCGGCCCAGCCACACCGGGTACGTCACAAGAAACTGGCCTGATATCGGGTTGGTTGCAGAAAGAGCGGAGCCTTCGGGCTCCGTTTTTTTTGCCCTGGGTTTTACCTGATAAACCGAGTTGCGGCTTTCGCGAGCAGGCTCGCTCCCACAGGGGTAACGCATTCCAAATGTGGGAGCGAGCCTGCTCGCGAATACGGTGTAACTGTTGGTGCAAGTCTTGGATCTGTGCTCCCCACTCAGGTGCAAAAACGGATCAAATACCCCTCGGATTTATATCCTGTGCACCATTTAATTTCATAACTGCGACATCTTGCTCTGTTCCTGTGCGCAATTCGTTTGTTACAGTCCGGCCCAATCTCCTCCAACGACAATAAATTTGCCGAGACTTTGCCCATGATCGAATCCGTCGAATCCTTCCTTGCGCGCCTGAAAAAACGCGACCCGGATCAACCCGAATTCCACCAGGCTGTCGAAGAAGTCCTGCGCAGTCTGTGGCCGTTTCTTGAAGCCAATCCGCATTACCTGACTTCAGGCATTCTCGAGCGTATCTGCGAGCCGGAGCGCGCGCTGGTGTTTCGCGTGTCGTGGGTCGACGATCAGGGCAAGGTCCAGGTCAATCGCGGCTTCCGTATCCAAATGAACAGCGCCCTCGGCCCGTACAAGGGCGGCTTGCGTTTTCATCCGTCGGTGAATCTCGGCGTGCTGAAATTCCTCGCCTTCGAGCAGACCTTCAAGAACTCGCTGACGTCCCTGCCCATGGGCGGCGGCAAGGGCGGTTCCGACTTTGACCCGAAGGGCAAGAGCGACGCCGAGGTCATGCGCTTCTGCCAGGCGTTCATGAGCGAGCTGTATCGCCACATCGGTGCTGACGTCGACGTGCCGGCCGGTGATATCGGTGTCGGTGCGCGGGAGATCGGTTTCCTGTTTGGCCAGTACAAGCGCCTGAGCAACCAGTTCACCAGCGTCCTCACCGGCAAGGGCATGACTTACGGCGGCAGCCTGATTCGCCCGGAAGCCACCGGTTTCGGCTGCGTGTACTTCGCCGAAGAAATGCTCAAGCGCCGCGGGCAGAGCGTGGAAGACAAGCGCGTGGCGATTTCCGGTTCCGGCAACGTTGCGCAGTACGCGGCGCGCAAGGTCATGGATCTGGGCGGCAAAGTGATTTCCCTCTCCGACTCCGAAGGCACGCTGTACTGCGAAGCAGGATTGAGCGAAGCACAGTGGCTGGCGCTGCTGGAGCTGAAAAACATCAAGCGCGGGCGCATCAGCGAACTGGCAAGCGCCCATGGTCTGGAATTCCGCGCCGGCCAACATCCGTGGTCGTTGGCGTGCGATATCGCGCTGCCCTGCGCGACGCAAAACGAACTCGACGCCGAAGCCGCGCGCACTCTACTGCGCAATGGCTGCGTCTGTGTGGCTGAAGGCGCGAACATGCCGACCACGCTGGAGGCTGTGGATATCTTTATCGAGGCCGGCATTCTGTTCGCACCGGGCAAGGCATCGAATGCGGGCGGTGTTGCCGTGAGTGGTCTGGAAATGTCGCAGAACGCCATGCGCCTGCTGTGGACCGCGGGCGAGGTCGACAGCAAGCTGCACGCGATCATGCAGTCGATCCACCACGCCTGCGTGCATTACGGCGAAGACAACGGTCAGGTCAATTACGTCAAGGGCGCGAACATTGCCGGCTTCGTCAAAGTCGCCGATGCGATGTTGGCGCAAGGCGTGGTTTAAGCCGGTTCGATGCGGATCACTTCGATCAGTTGATCGCCGGCAGGCCGCTGCCATAGCACCTCATCGTTGAGCCGGGCGCCGAGCAAGGCCCGGCCCAGCGGTGAGGCCCAGTTGATCAGGCCCTGACTGGCGTCGGCCTGATCCTCGCCGACCAGTTGCACGCGGTGTTCTGTGTCGTGTTCGTCGGCGAAGGTCACCCAGCTACCGATCTGCACCTTGTCGGTGGAAGTCGCAGCGACTGCGACTTGGGCGCTGCTCAGGCGTTGAGTGAAATAACGCAGATCCCGTTGCAGATCGGCCAAGCGTTGCTTGTCGGCCTGCTCGCCCTTGGCCGTTTGCTCGGCGTGCAGGCTCTGCAACTCGATGACTTTCGCCTGCAACTGCGCCAGCCCTTGCGGGGTGACGTAGTTGGGCTGCGTGCTGACCTGACGTTCGACCGGCTGATCGGCCTGCGCGGCGGCGTTGTCTTCGTTGACGAATGCGCGACTCATGAAGTCCTCCTGTTAAAGGATTTGGGCCATGGTTGCCGGCATTTGGTTTCAACGGATGTCCGCAAGCGACCTATTGCGAGCGATAGGCCCGCCCGACGTCCTGGTCCTTCTGCTGCTGCCAGGCGCGTTCGCGTTCGTCCCAATGCTCGTTGCGATATTGCTCGCGATCCTTGTTTTCGAGCATCGCCTGACATTGGCGGAAGCCGTCGACCCAGCCGTCGGCGTATTGCTGATCCTTGAGATAGCGCGGCACGTTCTTGCGAAACTCGCCGCTGATCGAACCTGCCGCTTGCCGGCCACTGACGCAACCGTCATCGAAACCGTCGGCGAATGCCGGTGGATAACCCTTGGCGATCAAGTCTTCATGGGTGGTCTGGCAACCGCCCAGCGCCAATACAACGCCCAACAACCCCACGCACCGCCACATCGCACTCTCCCGCGCCGGTTGTCGGCTGATAGGGAAAGTCTAGAAGGGGATTCATGAGGCGGCTGTCGAAGGCCTGTGAAAAATCCATTGCACACCACAAAGCACCTGTGGGAGCGAGCCTGCTCGCGAAGGCGTCGTGTCAGGCAACACTACTATTGACTGAACCACCGCTTTCGCGAGCAGGCTCGCTCCCACAGGGAGATTTACACAGGCTCGGGATCAGTAGTGATACCACTTCACTTCCAGCATGACTTCCGTTTCCGGGCTGGCGAGCTGGCTGAACTCGCGCTGCGCGCTCAGGCGCAAACCGAGATTGCGCGACAGCTCCCACTGCTGATTCAGGCTCAGGCTACGGCGCACTTCGCCGTTGAAGAAGTAGTCGCCCTTGGCCTCCAGACTCAAATTGCCCAGCGGGTTTTTCCACAGCACGCCGGTGTTGAAGCCGCCGGCCGGGGAAACGAACTCGGCGAAGTCGTTGTTGTGCTCCACGCGCACCGTGCCCAGCGCAAAGCCGAGCACGTCTTCGCCCAACTGCCACGTGCCGCCGCCGCCACCGTTGACATGGCTGACCAGCGTTTCGTCGTCATGCTTGCCCGGCACCCGCTCAAGGCCACCGGTGACTTGCCACGACAGCGGTTGCAGCAGCTCGTTGCGCGGTGTCAGCGAACGAATGGTCGCCAGATCCAGTTGCTGCAACTGCCAGTCATTGCCTTCGTACTGGCGCAGCTTCAGTTGCAGGATCTCGATCTGCGCGCCGAGGGGGAAGCTTTCGGCGTTGTCGTTGAGGTCGTGATAAGCCATGCGCAGGCCATATTCGCCGAACGCGCGATCGCCGCGCGTACCGATGCCGGCCTGCCAGGTGCGGGACTCGTGGCCATCTTCGGGCAGACCGGGTTGCGGTATTTCCAGCTCCGGCGCCGGGTTCTTGTTGATCGCCCGCAGCAGTTCGAAACTGCGCTGCGCCCGTTGCGGATCGCGCTCCTGGCCGTTGGCGCGGTAGCGCTCCAGACGATAGGCGGCGTCGACGATCAGCGCCTGACGTGCACGCGGCAGGGCTTTGAACGTTGGCTCTTGCAGGACTTTTTGATCGGCGCTGACTTTCAGCACCCATTGCTGTTCGTCATCGCTCAACGGTTCGGCGCGGCTGAGCAGTTCACGTTCGCGGGACGGGCGATACTCGATGTGCTCGACCAGCCCGGCCTCTTTCACCGCTTTGACGGTGTCGGTCGGGATCGCGGTCAGCGGGAATTGTTCGGTCAGGCGCAGACTCGGCCGCGCCACTTGCAGCAGTTCCAGCAAGCGATACGAGCAGTTTTCGTCGAAGAAGAAGTAGTCGAACTGGATCTGCTTGAGCTCCCACACATGTTCGACCATGCGTGCGGTTTCTTCCTGGGTCAGGTTGAGGCGGTATTCCCACAGGTCACGGTTTTCCAGGCTGCGGTATTCCGACAGTTTTTCCTGATACGGCACCAGCGCGAACAGCCCCGGGTAGCCGCCCATCAAGCCTTTCCAGGCATACAGAATGCTGTTGTCCGAGCCTTCGATGTAGGCGCCGAAGTTGATCGCGTAGCTGAGCAGCGAGGTCTTGTCGGCCTGCACATCCGCCTGATCGATGCGCAGCAGGGTGTGGCCGAACATCGACGACGGGCTGTTGAGATACGCCGCCGGGAAAATCATCACCGCGCTGTGCGGCGAGACGTCCTTGAACCATTGCTTGTATTCGGCGCATTCGGGCGCTGGCAGGTCGGCGAGATTGAGCTGCGCTTTCAGCCAGCGTGTACGCGCGGGGTATACGCATTGTGCGTGTTGCTCGCCGAGGCTGGCCGGGGCGTACAGCGCCTGCACGGTGGCGGCCAGTTCGCGGTCCGGATGCTCGTTGCCGTCGGGCGCGAGAAAGAACTTCTTGTCGCTGACATAGCTGCGCCAGCCGCCGAGCTTGGCGGTTTCGTAATGACCGAGGGAAATCCAGAAGCGGTCGTTGGCCAGTTGCTGCAAACGATGAGGATCGATGTGAGGCGCGGCGGACAGCGGGGCGCAGACACAGAGCGCCAGCCAGGCAAGGCGTTTGAGCATAGGTGGCAACTTAAGTCGAAAGAAAATAAATCCCGGATCGGGGGTAATCACTGCACCCTGTGGCGTGGGGATTTATCCCCGCTGGGCTGCGAAGCGGCCCCATAAGCTGTGTCACCAATGCATCGGATACATCGCATGCACAGGTATTACGACTGCTTCGCAGCCGAACGGGGACAAATCCCCTCGCTACAGACCGTATTCAAAATAAAACCCGCTTCCCGAAGGAAGCGGGCGGGGTCGAGCTTAAGCCTGAGTTGCGTACTTGGCCAGACGTGGGTCCGATTTCAGTACTGCCAGGGTGTTGGTATGCACGTCTTCAGCGGTCACGTCAGCTTTGCTAAAGATCTGCTGGAAGTGCTCGTGGGTCACTTGCGCGAAGTGCGCGCGATCTTCCGGTGCTACGCCCAGGACCACGGCATAAGTGGTCAGCGCTTCGCCATTGCCTTTGGCCATGTCTTCGGACAGCTCGTTCATCATGCCATTCATGGCGAACCAGGATTTGCCGCCGTAGGTCAGCGATGCGTTGGTCGAGCAACCGTTGGTGCCGGAAGTCATACCGAACGTGGCGTTACCGGAAGTGCCGTTGGTGGTGGAAGCAAGGAAGTGCGCCGGGGTGCCACGCTGACCTTCGAACAGCATGTTGCCCCAACCGCAATCCGGGCCGCCCGGGGCTTGCGCCATTGCGTTGATGGATACAGCGGTGAAGAGAGTACCGAGAAGAATCCGTTTCATAGCTTTGTTCTCTTTATGTGCATACCAATGGACAGGGTTCTGGCCCTTCGCGCTCTGCCCGAGGACAAAGCCGAAAGTGTCAGTGGGCCGGTATTAGTTCCAGCCGCGCAGTTTGGAGTTTAGGCACGTTCCAGCGGTTCCGTGACTTTTTGCAAAATATTTGGAATAAACCTCTGATTTAGCGGGACCCGTCGGCCGGCCGCGCGCTTGTCTATGCTTTGTCATGTGGCGCGCCTTGCCAGTGGGGCACGGGCAGCGCCAGAATGCCGCTACCTGCCCCGCCTGATTGTTAAGGAAGCCCGATGCCTGATCCTGTTGCTGCCAGCCTGCGTCTTGCGCCCGAAGCGCTGACTCGTCCGTTTTCCGCTGAACAGTTCAGCTTCACCAGCACCAATGATCTGGAGCCCTTTCGCGGCGTGCTCGGCCAGGAACGCGCGGTCGAAGCCTTGCAGTTCGGTGTGGCGATGCCACGCCCCGGTTACAACGTATTTGTCATGGGCGAGCCCGGCACCGGCCGTTTCTCGTTCGTCAAACGCTACCTGAAAGCCGAAGGCAAGCGCCTGCAGACCCCGGCGGACTGGGTCTACGTCAACAACTTCGATGAGCCGCGCGAACCGCGCGCACTGGAGCTGCCATCGGGCACGGCGGCCTCGTTCATCGGCGACATCAACGGCCTGATCGACAACCTGCTGGCGACTTTTCCAGCAGTTTTCGAACACCCGTCCTACCAGCAGAAAAAAAGCGCCATCGACCGCGCCTTCAACCAGCGCTACGACAAGGCGCTGGACATCATCGAGCGGCTGGCCCTGGAAAAAGACGTCGCCCTGTACCGCGACAGCAGCAATATCGCCTTCACCCCGATGCTCGACGGCAAGGCCCTGGACGAAGCCGAATTCGCGCAGTTGCCGGAAGCCGAGCGCGAGCGGTTTCACGATGACATTTCCGGCCTCGAAGAGCGCCTGAACGAAGAACTCGCCAGCCTGCCGCAGTGGAAGCGCGAGTCGAACAATCAACTGCGTTCGCTCAACGAAGAAACCATCACCCTGGCCTTGCAGCCGTTACTGGCGCCGTTGTCGGAGAAGTACGCAGAGAACGCCGGGGTCTGCGGTTACCTGCAAGCGATGCAGGTCTACCTGCTGAAAACCGTGGTCGAACAACTGGTCGACGACAGCAAGACCGACGCCGTCGCGCGCAAGTTGCTGGAAGAACAATACGCACCAAGCCTGGTGGTCGGGCATCCGGCCAGCGGCGGTGCACCGGTGGTGTTCGAGCCACATCCGACCTACGAAAACCTGTTCGGCCGCATCGAGTACACCACTGATCAAGGCGCGCTCTACACCACTTACCGGCAGTTGCGTCCGGGTGCGCTGCACCGCGCCAATGGCGGTTTCCTGATTCTTGAAGCGGAAAAAATGCTCAGCGAGCCGTTCGTGTGGGATGCGCTCAAACGCGCCCTGCAATCGCGCAAACTGAAAATGGAGTCGCCGCTGGGCGAGATGGGCCGCTTCGCCACCATGACCCTGAATCCGCAGCACATCCCGCTGCAGGTCAAAGTCATCATCATCGGTGCGCGGCAGCTGTATTACACGCTGCAGGATCTCGATCCGGACTTCCAAGAGATGTTCCGCGTTCTGGTCGACTTCGACGAAGACATCCCGATGGTCGACGAAAGCCTTGAGCAGTTCGCCCAGCTCTTGAAAACCCGTACTTCGGAAGAAGGCATGGCGCCGCTGACCGCCGATGCGGTGGCACGGCTGGCGACCTACAGTGCGCGGCTGGCCGAGCATCAGGGGCGCTTGTCGGCGCGCATTGGCGATCTGTTCCAACTGGTCAGCGAGGCGGATTTCATTCGCCATCTGGCCGGCGATGAGATGACCGACGCAGGCCATATCGAACGCGCCCTGAAAGCCAAGGCCACCCGCACCGGGCGGGTCTCGGCGCGGATTCTCGACGACATGCTCGCCGGAATCATCCTCATCGACACTGACGGTGCGGCAGTCGGCAAGTGCAACGGGCTGACGGTGCTGGAGGTCGGTGATTCGGCGTTCGGCGTGCCGGCGCGGATTTCCGCCACGGTCTATCCGGGCGGCAGCGGTATCGTCGACATCGAACGTGAGGTCAACCTCGGCCAGCCGATTCACTCCAAAGGCGTGATGATCCTCACCGGTTATCTGGGCAGCCGTTACGCCCAGGAATTCCCGCTGGCGATCTCGGCTAGCATTGCGCTCGAGCAGTCTTACGGCTACGTCGATGGCGACAGTGCGTCGCTGGGCGAGGCGTGCACGCTGATTTCGGCACTGTCGAAAACGCCGCTCAAGCAATGTTTTGCCATCACCGGTTCGATCAACCAGTTTGGCGAAGTGCAGGCGGTCGGCGGGGTCAACGAGAAGATCGAAGGCTTCTTCCGCCTCTGCGAAGCACGCGGCCTGACCGGCGAACAGGGCGCAATCATTCCCCAGGCCAACGTCGCCACGCTGATGCTCGATGAGAAAGTCCTGGCCGCCGTGCGCGCCGGCCAGTTCCACGTATATGCGGTGCGTCAGGCCGATGAGGCGCTGAGCCTGCTGGTGGGTGAGCCGGCCGGGGAGCCGAACGCCGATGGCGAATTCCCCGAAGGCAGCATCAATGCGCGAGTGGTCGAGCGCCTGCGCGATATCGCCGAGATGATCAGCGAAGAGGACCTGAAAGAGGCTGAGAAGGAGCTGGCGCAGGAGGCCCTCGCCGAAGCCAAACCGGCCTGACAGGCTTGCAATAAACCCTGTGGGAGCGAGCCTGCTCGCGAAAGCGCTGTATCAGTCGACGAATGAGTTGGCTGATCCATCGTCTTCGCGAGCAGGCTCGCTCGCACAATGCTTTTCCAGATTGATTTCTGCGGGGATCTTCGGGGAATGTGCCACTACTCTGACGCCAATATTCACACAATGACCATTCGGCGCCTTCTGGTTCCATTTGGCTTGCGCGGGACACTTTTCTTCTATTCTCAGGTCAAGGATGTCGACAGTATCACTGGATCGAGCCAGTCCTCCCGTGGGGGCTGAATACCGGCTTTACCGAGGGTCGCCGCCATGTCGCGCAACCTCTGTCTCACCCGTCAATGCCTGGGTCTGGTGACCCGGATCGAATGCGCCGTCAAGCCGCTGGCCGGCGACAACGGCATGTGGACGCTGCTCTTCGCGGCCGGAATGGCCGGCGAACAACCTTCCGCGATCAAAGCCCAGGGCCCGTTCCATGGCCCGGTGGCGGCCGAGTCGATTCTCGACACCATCGTTGAAAGCCTGACCTTGCATGGTTACGAACTGGCCGATGACCCGCAGATCTGGAGCCTGCACCTGCAAGCGCAGTTGCGGCAGATCAACGGCGGTCGTGGGCGCAGCCTCAACGGTTAAGGCACCGTCTGGTCCACCGGCGCCTTGTCGAGCTTGACCTCAAAGCCGTATTGCACGGTGGCGAGGTCGGTGCGCTGATAGGTTTCCACGCGAGTCGGGCGACCGTAAAAATAGTGCACGCCGAGTAGCGCCGGGCCTTCGGTGCTGGCGTCGTGGCTGACCGAAAGAATCTGCTTGAGGTAGTGGCCACTGTCGTCCTTGACGAAGAAACGCCATTCGTTGGCCGGGAAGGTTTTCAGGTCGACTACCAGCGTGTTGTCCTTGATCGCCAGGCCTTTGGGCAATGACTGCGCGTCGTAGGATTGCTTGGCCACCGTGGCCAGAAACAACGGCATCGAGCCCACGGCAATCGCCGGGGTTTCCGGAAACAGATTCAGATCATAAGTAATCGTCGCTTGCAGCGGATCGACCTGGTACGCCTCGGGCGGCAGTTCGATCGGCTCGTCGAGTTTGCCGCCGCGCTTTTCCGTGAAGAAGGTCACGGGACTGACGCCGGGGTTGAGTTCATCGCCAAGCAATTCGTCATTGAAGGTGCGGCGGTGGGAGAACTCGATACGCGCCGCGCTCGGCTCTTCCACCGATTGATGAATGCGCACGCCGGCCTTCAATTGTTCCTCAGTCAGGTCCGCGCCTTTGAGCCAGTTGGCGGCGAGATCGTCATACACCACAACTGGCAGATCCAGCGGCTGCACGGCTTTGGCCGTGGTGTGCGGATTGAAGGTGCGCACCGGCAGGTCCAGGGATTTGCGCGTCACCGTCGCCGAAGAGAAGTCGAGCACGCTGACTTCCAGTGTGTCGATCGGGCCGTGGAAATACACCTTGTTGTAGCGGCGCGGGTGGTCTTTCTCGAAGGCTTGCTGGTCGTCGCTGAGCTGTTTTTCCAGGGTGTCGCTCCAGCTCTGCTGCTTCTGTAACTGCGCCAGTTGTTTCTGGTAGAACGCGACCTGTTCCGGGCTTTCGTTGATCGAGCCAGCGCGCACCAGGTATTGGCCGCTGGCGTCGCGGGCCTGGACGATCAGCGGATTGATCCGGGTTTCGGCGACTTCCGCTGCCAGCGGCAGGCTGTTGCTGACTTCGACCTCGGCATAGTTCTTTTCCAGCTTGAGCAGTTTGACGCTGAGGTTGTCGTTGCTGCGGGTCTGGCCGACGTCTTTCTGCGTCAGGTCAAAGCTGTACAAGCGCCGTGGCGCGATGACTTCGACCTGGCCTTGCAGGCTGACCGGTTGCGGCAGGCTTTTCTTGTCGACGTTGAGGCCATCGATGAACGGGTAGGTCACCGTCAGGTCATCGGGGTTGGTCACGTTGGAGCTGGACGGGCTGAGCTGAATGCCTGGATCGGTCTCCGACCACTCCGGCTGCCAGGCGATCACGCGTTTGTTGCTCAACGTGACCGAGTGCCACTCGATGCCGTGCGGGAACAGGAAACCGCCGGGAATGTTCAGGTTGAACGGGAATACCGGTTGCAGATCGGTCAGGTAATCCGAGCTGGCGTCCTTGTGCAGCACGAACAGACCGTTGATGAAGGTATCGACCAGCGCTTGCGGGGTAGGGTAGTGCTTGAGCACGGCGAGGGCGTCGGCACCGTATTCGGTATGCGGAGTGATGTCGTCGAGCTTGAGCCGGGCGCGTTCGAGCAACAGCAGCGAGCCGCCGAGTTCGGTGATGGCGTCCTTGAGCTTGGGATCGCTGATCGTGTCCAGTGACTGTTCGAAGGTGGCGGTCTTTTCGTCGAGGTTGGCGACTTGTTTTTCATCGCCGGGCGAGCAACCGCCGATGAGCAAGGCGAGGCAGATACCGGCAGTCGTCAAGGCTGATCGCACATCCATTTCCACGCGTCCTGTCCACTGTCATTGGGCTGTCAATGCTTTGGACACTAGCAGAAAAACTTTGTCACACACACGCAGGTGGCGGATTTTCCGGTGGTTTCTGGCTCTCACAGCGGGCTGTTATACTCGCCGCCATTTCCAGCCCCTTGTGTGAGAGTCAATGGAACGCTTTATCGAAAATGCAATGTACGCCACCCGCTGGCTGCTGGCGCCGATCTACATCGGCCTGTCCCTCGGTCTGCTGGCGCTGGCATTGAAGTTCTTCCAGGAAATCATCCATATCCTGCCCAACGTCTTCGCCATGGCTGAATCGGATCTGATTCTGGTGCTGCTGTCGCTGATCGACATGGCGCTGGTGGGTGGTCTGCTGGTGATGGTGATGATTTCCGGCTACGAGAACTTCGTCTCGCAACTGGACATCGACGAAGGCAAAGAGAAGCTCAGCTGGCTGGGCACCATGGACTCGTCGTCGCTGAAAATGAAAGTCGCGGCGTCGATCGTGGCGATTTCTTCGATCCACCTGCTGCGCATCTTCATGGATGCCAAGAACGTCGATCCCGAGCATCTGATGTGGTACGTGATCATTCACATGACTTTTGTGGTGTCCGCGTTTGCCATGGGTTACCTGGACAAGGTCACCAAGCACTGATCAGCCGATCAAGGCAAAAAAACCGCCCGTCTGTTGCGAAACAGACGGGCGGTTTCGTATGTGGCTTGTGCTTTCAAGCGCAGCGGCCTATGCCTGTAACGGTGCGATTCGCCACGGTGTGAGGTGCTTCCATGAACCTGCAAGAGTTGAACGCGTTTGCTGTTGCCAGGAAGGTCGACGAGTTGAACCTGATCTCCATGGAAGGGGGCATTTACCTGTTGGAAGCGAGGATGCATGGGACGGCGTATCCGTTGAGCGATCTCAAGGGCAATATGCTGACGCTGCGCTCAGTGGAGCACGCGCGGGATCTGCTGCATGCTTTCCCGGTGCTGCCCTTCAATCTTGTGCACACCTCGGTCCATGACGAAATGTGCGGGCTGGTCGCTGACCTCGATGAAAGCCTGAAAGTGCCGCTCGCCTGGCGCTCAGCCCTGTAGGCTCGGCCCCAAGTCCGGGGTATCTGTGCTAGTCTGCTCGCCCTTTTGGTTCCGGGCGCGCCGGGACGCGCTGTGCACGCACGGCAAGTCCTGTGGCCGTCCGCACAGCGGAGCAGTGTCATGTCCGAAGTAAATCTGTCCACCGACGAAACCCGCGTCAGCTACGGTATCGGCCGTCAACTCGGCGACCAGCTGCGCGACAACCCGCCACCGGGTGTCAGCCTGGACGCGATCCTGGCCGGTCTGACCGACGCTTTCGCCGGCAAGCCAAGCCGCGTTGGCCAGGAAGAAATGTCCGCCAGCTTCAAGGTGATCCGCGAGATCATGCAAGCTGAAGCAGCTGCCAAGGCTGAAGCCGCGGCTGGCGAAGGCCTGGCCTTCCTCGCCGAAAACGCCAAGCGTGACGGCATCACCACCCTGGCTTCCGGCCTGCAATTCGAAGTGCTGACTCAGGGCGACGGCGCCAAGCCGACCCGTGAAGACCAGGTGCGTACGCACTACCACGGCACCCTGATCGACGGCACTGTGTTCGACAGCTCCTACGAGCGCGGCCAGCCTGCAGAATTCCCGGTTGGCGGCGTGATCGCTGGCTGGACCGAAGCCCTGCAACTGATGAATGCCGGCAGCAAATGGCGCCTGTACGTGCCGAGCGAACTGGCTTACGGCGCACAAGGCGTGGGCAGCATCCCGCCGCACAGCGTTCTGGTGTTCGACGTCGAGCTGCTCGACGTTCTGTAATACCGAGCCTGCCTTGATGGCGGGCTGAAAAATGTGGGAGCGAGCTCGCTCGCGAAGGCGGTTTTTCAGTCGACTCATTCGTTGACTGATTTATCGCTTTCGCGAGCAAGCTCGCTCCGACAGGTTTTTTTAATGCTGCTCATATTTCGATCTTGTTGTGCAGCTCATTGGTCGGGCGCAACGCCCGGGCATAGCAGAACAGGAACAGATTGCGCACCAGCTCCTTGAGCACCAGCGGCTCGCTGGAATTGAGGCTGCTGACGTCCAGATCGCCTTGATCCTGCAGCTCATGCAAGGC
Source organism: Pseudomonas sp. Sample_11 (assembly GCF_004307505.1). NCBI lineage: Bacteria > Pseudomonadati > Pseudomonadota > Gammaproteobacteria > Pseudomonadales > Pseudomonadaceae > Pseudomonas > Pseudomonas sp. Sample_11. Next base: position 5,971 of record NZ_RCOD01000084.1, on the reverse strand, counting down.
TTCTTCTTCAAGCACCGCACAGACTTCGCCGGTTTCCCGATGGAGGATTCTGAGGTACGGGTGTGGGCGATCCAGCCAGGCGTCGATCAAATAAGTCATGGGGCTCATCTCCTTGAAAGGTTTCAATGAGAATAATTCTTATTCATCAAATAGCAAGTGCCTATTGGCGGATCGTGGAGTTTTCCAGGTAAAGGTTGTGTCAGGTCAAAATGACTGGCTGATGGCCATGCGCGTATTCATTGAGCCGAAGCGGGGAGGGCAAAGCTCCATCCCACGGCTGGCGCAGGATGGATGACGCAAGGCTCAGACTTTTCTGACGAACTCGGATTTGAGCTTCATCGGGCCGATGCCGTCGATCTTGCAGTCGATGTCGTGATCGCCATCGCACAGGCGGATGTTCTTGACCTTGGTGCCGACCTTGACCACCAGCGACGTGCCCTTGACCTTGAGGTCCTTGATCACGGTGATGGTGTCGCCGTCCTGCAGGACGTTGCCGACCGAATCTTTCTTCACGGCATCATCAGCCGCCACTTCGGCTTCGCCGCTGGCAGACCACTCGTGGGCGCACTCGGGGCAGACCAGTTGGGTGCCGTCTTCGTAGGTGTATTCGGAATTGCATTTCGGGCAGGGTGGCAACGTGCTCACTAAGGTTCCTTGGGTATCAGGAGGACTAAAGGGCGCACATTGTATAGGGTTTTAGCTTTTCAGGCAGGCAAAAGCAAAAGATCGCAGCTTCGACAACCCCCGTAGGAGCTGCCGAAGGCTGCGATCTTTTGATCTTGTTTCAGCAATATCAGTGCGTGCGGGCTACCGCGAACTCGCTCAGTTCCACCAGCGCATCGCGGTATTCGCTGGCCGGCAGCGCCTCGAGGCACTTGATCGCGCGTGCCACGTAATCGCGGGCCAGTTGCGCGGTGTACTCCAGCGAGCCGGACGCTTCGACGGCGATACGAATGCTTTCCAGGTCTTCGATCCCGCCTTTCTGGATCGCCTGACGCACCAGTGCCGCCTGTTCGGCCGTACCTTCGCGCATGGTGTAGATCAGCGGCAGGGTTGGCTTGCCTTCGGCCAGATCGTCGCCGACGTTCTTGCCCAGGGTTTCCGCGTCGCCTTTATAGTCGAGCAAGTCATCAACCAGCTGGAACGCCACACCCAGGTGATCGCCGAACGTGCGCAGGGCTTCGCTCTGCTCGGCGGTCGCGCCGGCGAGCGCGGCGGCGCTGTGGGTAGAGGCTTCGAAGAGCATCGCGGTTTTGCCGCGGATGACTTCCATGTAGGTTTCTTCGCTGGTGCTGGCGTCACGCACCTTGGACAGCTGCAACACTTCACCTTCAGCGATGATGCGTGTGGCCTGGGAGAGAATCTTCATCACCGGCATCGAGCCCAGTTCGACCATCATTTCGAACGAGCGCGAATACAGGAAGTCGCCGACCAGCACGCTCGGGGCATTGCCCCACATGGCGTTGGCGGTCGAGCGGCCACGGCGCATGCCGGACATGTCGACGACGTCGTCATGCAGCAGGGTCGCGGTATGCAGGAATTCGATGGTGGCGGCCAGCAGGCGCATGTCGTCGCCTTCGCGACCCAGGGCCTTGCCACACAGCAACACTAATAAAGGACGCAGGCGTTTGCCGCCGGCCGACGTGATGTAATCGCCGATTTTCGATACCAGCGGCACTCGAGACGTCAGCTGCTTCTTGATGATGCCGTCGACGGCGCTAAAATCGTCCGCCACCGCGCGGTAGAAAGCTTGGGGTTGCATCAGCGAGAGTCGCTCCAGAAGGGTTGCGCGGCATGCTAGGACCCCCGTCCAGACCTGTCAAGGCGCGATGGACGGCCACTTGCGCGAGGCAGATTGCTTGCGTACAATCGCGCACCCTGAACTTCCTGGGCAGCACCTGCCTTACGCAATTGCACTTGGGCCGTTCCAGCCCCATGCAGCCATGCCAGCCAATACCTCTTCTTATAAAGAGCTGGGTGAGCAGGATTATCGGAGAAATACCATGTACGCAGTAATCGTTACCGGCGGTAAGCAATACAAGGTCGCTGAAGGTGAATACCTGAAGATCGAAAAACTGGAAATCGCTACTGGCGAATCCGTGACTTTTGATCGCGTTCTGCTGGTCGCCAACGGCGACGACGTGAACATCGGCGCACCAGTTGTTGCTGGCGCAACCGTCAAGGCTGAAGTGATCTCCCAAGGTCGTCACGATAAAGTCCGCATCATCAAGTTCCGTCGCCGTAAGCACCACATGAAGCGTATGGGCCACCGCCAGTGGTTCACCGAGATCAAAATCACCGGTATTCAGGCTTAATTACAGCCTAATTCCTCACTAGGAGAATTGAACTCATGGCACACAAAAAAGCTGGTGGTAGTACCCGTAACGGTCGCGACTCAGAAGCCAAACGCCTTGGCGTGAAGATGTATGGCGGCCAGGTCATCAAGGCCGGCAACATCATCGTGCGTCAGCGCGGCACCCAATTCCACGCTGGCTACGGCGTTGGCATGGGCAAGGATCACACTCTCTTCGCTAAAATCGAAGGCGTGATCAAGTTCGAAGTAAAAGGCGCCTTCGGTCGTCGTTACGTGAGCGTAATCGCGGCTTAATCGCGAGATCGCTGGAGAAGCCCTGTCTTGCGACGGGGCTTTTTCGTTTGTGGGGTGAGTCTCTTGCAAAGCTGTTTGTATGGGCTGTCGGCGTGCGATGCAGGTCGTGTCTTGGGGTCGCTGCGCTCATTTTTGCAAGAGTCTTATGTCTTGATTGTTTTTCGGCTCGTCCGTACGGCGAGAGGCGTTGGTTATGAAGTTTGTTGATGAAGTATCGATTCGCGTAAAGGCCGGTGACGGTGGCAACGGTGCCATGAGTTTCCGCCGGGAAAAATTCATTGAAAACGGCGGTCCGAACGGCGGTGATGGCGGTGACGGCGGTTCCATCTACATGATGGCCGACGAAAACCTCAACACCCTGGTCGACTACCGTTACACCCGTCACTTCGATGCCGAGCGTGGCTCCAACGGTGGCAGCACCGACTGCACCGGCAAGAAGGGCGAAGACCTGATCCTGCGCGTGCCGGTCGGCACCACCGTGATCGACTCTGCCACTCAGGAAGTCATCGGCGACCTGACCAAGGCCGGTCAGAAACTGATGGTAGTGCAGGGCGGCTGGCACGGTCTGGGCAACACCCGTTTCAAATCCAGTACCAACCGTGCACCGCGTCAGACCACGCCGGGCAAGCCGGGCGAGCAGCGCGACCTGAAACTGGAAATGAAAGTGCTGGCCGACGTCGGTCTGCTGGGCTTGCCGAACGCCGGTAAAAGTACCTTTATCCGTTCGGTCTCGGCCGCCAAGCCGAAAGTCGCCGACTACCCGTTCACCACGCTGGTGCCGAACCTGGGTGTGGTCAGCGTCGATCGTTGGAAGAGCTTCGTCATTGCCGACATTCCGGGTCTGATCGAAGGCGCTTCCGACGGTGCCGGCCTGGGCATTCGCTTCCTCAAGCACTTGGCGCGCACGCGTTTGCTGCTGCACCTCGTCGACATGGCGCCGCTGGATGATTCCAGTGCTCCGGACGCAGCTGAAGTGATCGTCAACGAGCTGATCAAGTTCAGCCCGTCGCTGGCCGAGCGTGATCGCTGGCTGGTGCTGAACAAGTGCGACCAGATACTTGAAGAAGAGCACGATGCTCGGGTCAAGGAAATCGTCGATCGCCTGGAGTGGACCGGTCCGGTGTACGTGATCTCGGCCATCGCCAAGATCGGTACCGAGCGTCTGTGCCACGACATCATGCGCTACATGGAAGACCGTGCCGATCGCCTCGCCGCAGATCCTGCGTACAAGGAAGAGTTGGCCGATCTCGATCAGCGCATCGAAGACGAGGCCCGTGCGCAGTTGCAGGCGCTGGATGACAAGCGTGCCCTGCGTCGCAGTGGCGTGAAGTCGGTCCATGACATCGGCGACGATGACTGGGACGAAGAAGATGTGGATGACGAAGACGGTCCGGAAATCATTTACGTGCGTGACTGATCCGTTGCGATAAACTTGAACGCCGCTCAATCGAGCGGCGTTTTAGTATCCGGAAATCGATCGTTGGTCAGCAATCGCCACGATTAACGTCACGGGCAGTGCCAGGTCGCGCTGCCCTCAAGCTAAGGTTGAAGATGATGCGGAGCAAGGTGACAGGTGCGCAGCGTTGGGTCGTGAAGATCGGCAGCGCTTTGCTGACAGCTGACGGCAAAGGGCTGGATCGCGCGGCAATGAGTGTCTGGGTCGAGCAGATGGTGGCGCTGCATGAGGCGGGCGTCGAGCTGGTGCTGGTGTCCTCCGGGGCGGTGGCGGCCGGCATGAGTCGCTTGGGCTGGACCGCACGACCCAGTGCCATGCACGAGCTCCAGGCGGCCGCTGCAATCGGTCAGATGGGGCTGGTGCAGGCCTGGGAGTCGAGCTTCGCCGAGCATGGCCGGCACACTGCGCAGATCCTCCTGACCCACGACGACCTGTCCGACCGCAAGCGCTACCTCAACGCCCGCAGTACCTTGCGTGCACTGGTCGAGCTGAAGGTCATTCCGGTGATCAATGAAAACGACACCGTGGTCACCGATGAAATCCGTTTCGGCGACAACGACACGCTGGCGGCGCTGGTGGCCAATCTGGTCGAGGCCGATCTGCTGGTGATCCTTACCGATCGCGACGGCATGTTCGACGCCGATCCGCGCAACAATCCTGATGCGCAGCTGATTTATGAAGCGCGCGCCGATGATCCGACGCTGGATGCGGTTGCGGGCGGTACTGGCGGTGCGCTGGGGCGTGGCGGCATGCAGACCAAGCTGCGCGCGGCGCGACTGGCAGCGCGTTCCGGTGCGCACACCATCATCGTCGGCGGGCGCCTTGAGCGCGTGCTTGATCGTCTCAAGGCGGGCGAGCGCATCGGCACACTGCTATCCCCTGAGCGCGGCATGCTCGCGGCGCGCAAGCAGTGGCTGGCCGGTCATCTGCAAACCCGTGGCACCCTGGTGCTGGATGAGGGAGCGGTGTCGGCGTTGTCCAAGGGCAACAAAAGTCTGCTGCCGGTGGGGGTGAAGCTGGTCCAAGGCAGTTTCCGTCGCGGTGAGATGGTCGTCTGCGTAGCGCCAGATGGTCGGGAGATCGCTCGGGGGCTGGCTAATTACAGCGCCCTGGAAGCGCAAAAAATCATCGGTCAGTCGTCGGATGCGATTGTCGGCTTGCTCGGTTACATGGCAGAGCCGGAGCTGGTTCATCGTGACAACCTGATTCTGGTCTAAGGAAAATTCGATGCGTGTAGCGAAAGGATTGTTGGGCCTGCTGATGGCCATGCCATTGCTGGCCTCGGCCGAGGAAATCGGTCAGGTGTCGACGGTGTTCAAGTTTGTCGGGCCGAATGACCGGATCGTGGTCGAGGCGTTCGATGATCCGAAAGTCGAAGGCGTGACCTGCTACCTGTCACGCGCCAAGACTGGTGGAGTGAAGGGTGGTCTCGGTCTGGCCGAGGATCGTGCTGAGGCGTCGATCGCTTGTCGCCAGGTCGGGCCGATCAAGTTCAAGGGTGAGCTGAAGGATGGCGATGAGGTGTTCAAGGAGCGCACTTCGCTGGTGTTCAAGACCATGCAGGTGGTGCGTTTCCTCGACAAGAAGCGCAACACGCTGGTGTACCTGGTCTACAGCGATCGCTTGATCGAGGGCAGTCCGCAGAATGCGGTCACGGCCATCCCGATCCTGCCGTGGGTGCCGGTCCAGCAATAAGCGCCACCAATCCGAACTGTGGGAGCGAGCCTGCTCGCGAAGAGGTCATGTCGGTCGATAGAAATACCAACTGGCAGATCGCATTCGCGAGCAGGCTCGCTCCCACATTTTTTTGCCTGTAGCTTGTTAAATCACAGGCAATAAAAAACCGACCCTGACAGACTGTGTGAAAACCTAGCAATCTGCGCAGCGCTCAAAGAAAATGCTCCGTA